>CABTXO010000063.1 GCA_902488725.1 uncultured Bacteroidales bacterium | reverse complement strand
CCTGCGGTGTGGTCCTGACCGAAACGGACACCTCCACGGAAAAGAGGAGGGGGGGCGCCTTGACCGCCCGGACGAGCTATGTGGGAGCCAGGGCCGCCAATGCGGCAGGTCATGACATCGACATCATGAACGGCTTCCGCGACAACGACATGAACAAGATCGACCAGTGGGACTATGCCTACTACAACACGAACATCCCGTTCAATGCCATCGTGAACACCCAGGCAGGTGCCATCAGCAATTTCGGCGACCCGAACGACCAGGGTTATTACAGCCGCTTCATCGGCGCGACGGAACTCTACACCCCCGACGGAAAGGATGCGCAAGGCAACAACCTCTATCAAATCATGCTCGGCGGACCGCTCAACCAGACCTACGGCCGAATGATCACCGGAAGCAAGTACGACGCCCTGTTCAACGTGGGCTTCAACTTCAACGACAAGTTCTACGTCGGCGCGAACCTCGGCATCACGGGCCTCAACTATCATTTCGACGAGTACTTCAAGGAATTCGCAAAGGATCCTGCCGACTTCCCGATCGTACTCACCGACAAGAACAACAACGAGTACACCATCAACTTCAACAACTACAGGGCCCGCTACTCTTATGCGGCGGACGGGACCGGCATCTACGGCAAGATCGGCTTCCTCGCGAAACCCGTCGCAGGACTGCGGATCGGTGCCGCCATCCAGACTCCTTCCGGCCTGCACATCAGCGAGATCTGGAAGAATGCGGTGGACATCCACTACAACGGGGACAAGGCGAAAGACGGCGAGGCGACCACGCCGGAAGGGAATTTCGACTATGACTTCCGCGCCCCCTACCGGGTGAACGCCGGTCTGGCCTACACCTTCATGGGCATGGGGCTGGTCAGCGTCGACTACGAAATGACGGACTATGCCGCAATGCGCTTCCGCGCAAAAGACCGCGACAACAGCACCTTCAGCGCGGTCAACGACGACATCGCCAAGTTCATGGGCATTGCCCACCAGGTCCGGATCGGAGCGGAATTCAAGCCGATTCCCGAAATGGCCGTCCGTGCGGGCTACAGCCTGTCCATCACCCCCGACAAAACCCGGAAAGAGAATCCGGATGACAAGTTGAACCTCTTCTCCGTAGGTCTGGGCTACTCCTCCGCGGGCTCGTTCTTCGCCGACCTGGCCGCCCGCTTCCGGGCGATGAGCGATGAATATGTCTCGCCGTACGCCTATCCCGAGGCGGACAACATCGCGACCCCGCTCATTCTCAACAAGCGGAGCCGGATGGACATCACCGCCACGATCGGATTCCGGTTCTAGCGGTTTTTCAGATACAGGATGGCGTCGGGACCTTCGTTGAAGACGAGGTCCATGATCGACAGCCCTTCCGTGAAGCCGTACTTCGAGGAGAAAACCTGGAAGTACGGCTTTTTCAGACCCAGATCGGTCAGTACGGTGTTCGCCCGCTTGGGGTGGATGCGCTCCCGCCAGTCGTCCCCGCAGGCGGCTTCTGCAAGGCCCGCGGGAAGATAGTCCTGCGTGAACCGGAAGTCGGCAGCCACCCCCGTCTTCTCCAGGAAGAAGCGGATCACCTGCAGATTCAGGTCGAAGAGCGTCCCGGGGCGGGCTTCGAGGAGGGCGAACAGGTCGTCCCGGTAGTAGTCGAAAAAGGCGGACATGTCGTAAGCGGAACGGACGGCACGCTCGAACTTCGGCAGCCAGGGGGTGGCATAGTCGACCCGGATTTCCCGGATCGGAAGGTGTCCTGCGCCCCCGGCATGGACCACCGGCACCTGGAGATCCAGGGGACCGCCTGCGGCCAGGATCCGGCAGCGGTTGCGCCAGGATTGTTTCTGATAGTGCTCGCAGGCCTCCAGGTGGACCACAGACGGAATCACCCTGCCCGGAGACAGGGTGAAGTCTTTCGCGAGCAAGGCGAAATATTCAACGGGAGGAAAGAATGCAGTCGAGAGCAGCATTACTCCATTTCACCCTTTTCTTTCGAATCGTTGGCCCGGATGATGCCGCGCTTGGAATTGCGGATGAAAGTCAGGATCGTGTCGCGCTCCTCGCTCTGCGGGAAGCCGGCCTCCACCTTGGAACAACCGTCCGAGATGTTGTAACCCTGGAAATAGAGGGTGTCGTAGATGTCCTTGATGTTGCGGATCACATCCAGGGAGAATCCTCTTCTGCGCAGCCCGACGATGTTCACGCCGGCATAGCAGATGGGGTCCCGGCCGCAGAGGACGTAGGGAGGGACGTCCTTGTTGATCTTGGACATGCCGCCCACCATCGCGTGGCATCCGACACGGGAGAACTGATGGGCCTTCGCGCCGCCGCCGATGATGGCCCAGTCGTCCACGACGGTCTCGCCAGCGACGCCGACGTAGCTGACCAGGATGCAGTGGCTTCCGATTTCGCAGTCGTGGGCGATGTGCACGTAGGACATGATCAGGGTGTCGTCACCGACCTTCGTCACGCCCTTGCCGCTGGCCTTCGTGCCGCGGTTGATGGTGACACATTCCCGGATGTTCACATTGTCGCCGATTTCGACGTAGGTGATTTCGCCTTCGAACTTGAGGTCCTGCGGGATGGCGCCGACGACCGCACCCGGGAACACCGAACAGTTCTTGCCCATTCTGGTGTAACGGAAGAGGGTGGCGTGCGGCAGGATCTTGCATCCGTCTCCGATTTCGACGTCGTCGTCGATGTAGGCGAAGGGACCGACTTCGATGTTGTCGCCCAGTTTCGCGGTGGTGCTTACATGCGCCAGGGGGGATATTTTGTTCATATTCAATATTTTTAGAATTTTTCACCCTGCAAGGCCGCTTCGATGGCCTTGGACAGGCGGGCGTTGAGGGTGTGTCCGGGCTTGAAGGCGGTGATCCGGGCACTGAGAAAGCCGCCCGACAGCCGCAGGTCCCCGATCAGATCCAGCAGCTTGTGGCGGCCGCATTCATTCGGAAAATGCAACTGGAGATTGTTCAGATAGCCGCTTTCCGTGATCGAGAGTCCCGGGACCCGGAAGAGTTTGGAAAGGCTTGCGACCTGCTTCGGGGTGACCGGATGCTCCACGATCACGATGGCGTTGTCCACATCCCCGCCCTTGATCAGGTTGTGCTGGAAAAGGTGTTCTATTTCATGGAAGAACACGAAGGTCCGGCAGGGGGCGATCTCGGCTGAATAGTCCAGGCCGGGTGCCCAGTGCGCCTGCTGCACGCCCAGCACGCGGGAATTGAAATCGACCGTGATGTCGTAGGAAGGGGTGGAGGCAGGTGTCGCCTTCACCCATGCGCCGGTCGTCTCGTCGCGGACCTCGATTTCACGCGGCAGCTGCAGGAACTTCCTCTGCGCATCTTGAATCCGGAGCGGAACACGGGAGAAGGCCTCGGCATAGGGCCGTGCGCTTCCGTCCAGGATCGGCACTTCTTCGCAGTCCAGTTCGACCAGCGCATTGTCGATCCCGAGCCCGGTAAAAGCCGACATCAGGTGCTCGATCGTCGAAACGGACACGGATCCCCGGGTGAGGGTCGTGTTTCTGGCCGTGGAGGAAATGTTGTCCGCCAGCGCATCCACCACGGCATCCTCGCCCAGGTCCACCCGCTTGAAACGAATTCCGGTGTTGTCGAGTGCCGGCTTCACCGTCATGCGGGAAAACTTCCCCGTGTGAAGGCCTTTGCCCTCGAACTCACAGGGGGCGCCGAGCGTCTGTTGGTGCGTGAACGTCATATTTTCTCTTTGCGGTTCCAGTAACTTCAAATGGACCACAAAGATACTGCTTTTTTCGAATTAATCAACAACGGGTGACTATTCTTCTCCCTGTCGCTTGAAGACTGCGTAGCTGCGGAGGTAGTTTTTGATGGGCAGGGACGGGGAACCGAGCAGGACCTGACCCGGCTTGCGGATGTTGCCGATCACCCCGCACTGTGCACCGATGGTGGTGTTGTCCGCAATCACGAGATGGCCCGCAATACCGACCTGGCCGGCCAGAATGCAGTTTTTCCCGATTTTGGTGGAACCGGCGATGCCGCACTGCGCGGCGATCGCGGTATTTTCTCCGATCTGCACGTTGTGGGCGATCTGGCAGAGATTGTCAATCTTGACGCCGTTGCCGATGACCGTGGATTCCATTTCGGATTTGTCGATGGTGGTGCAGGCACCGATTTCGACGTTGTCCCCGATGATGACGTTGCCCAGATGCTCGATCTTTTCCCAGGTGCCGTCCGGAAGGGGCGCATTTCCGAAGCCGTCAGAGCCGATCACGGCGTTGGAGTGGATGATGACGTTGTTGCCGATAACCATGCCCGGGTAGATCACGACGCCCGGATAGATGATGCAGCGGGAGCCGATCTTGGTGTTGTCCCCCACGTAGACATTCTCGTAGATCTTGGTGAAGTCCCCCACTTCGGCGTGGTGGCCGACGTAGGAGTGGCTGCCCAGATAAACTTTCTTTCCGAACTTGGTGGTCAGAAACCAGGAGGAGCGGAAGCCGCGATGGCGGCGGTCGGTGCGTTTCTGGGTGGCGACATATTTCAGCAGGTCGGCGAGGGCTTTGTAGGCATCGTCCACCCGGATGAGTGTCGGGGCGACCGGTTGCTTGGGTTCGAAATCCTTGTTTACCAGCAGGATGCTGGCCTTGCAGGTGTAGGCGTAACGCTCGTACTTGGGATTCGCATAGAAGCAAAGCTGCCCGGGCTTGCCGTGTTCAATCTTTGCGAAAGAGCTGATTTTCGCCTGGGGATCCCCCTCGACCGTTCCTTTCAGTACCTGTGCCAGTTGCTTCGCAGTGAACTCCATACTGTTGATTTTTGATGAAATGGTTTGCAAAGAAAGCAAACATTTTCTTATTTATCAAAATATCCTTATATTTGCATCCGTGAGAAGGATAGGTGACGAAGCGTCTCCTATCTTTTGTTTTTAGAAATGCCCTTATGAACAAGCAGGAAATCACCCGGAAGATGGAAGAGACTGCCGCCAGCCGCGGTTGCTTTCTGGTCGACGTGGCCGTCGGCAGGGACAACGACATCGTGCTGACCCTCGAGAAGGATGCCGGATCGGTCAGCCTGGAAGACTGCACCGCCGTCAACGATGCCTTCCTGGCCGCCTTCGACAAGGACGCCGAAGACTATGCTCTGACCGTGACCTCCGCAGGGCTGGACCAACCCTTCAAGGTGCTGCGGCAGTACCGGAAAGCCATCGGTACGCAGGTGGATGTGCGGCTGAAGGGCGGACTGAAGCTCACGGGCGAGCTGATGGAAGCGGACGAGGCCGGGGTCGTGCTGAAATATTCCCGGAAGGAAGCGGTGGAAGGCTCCAAGAAGAAAGTTCCGGTGGAACATACAGACAAATTCCCGTTCGAGACGGTCAATTCCGTGGTGCCCCGCATTGCATTCGAATCATAAAAACAACGTACACATACAATGGAAAAAAAAGACGAAGTGACGCTCATTGATGCGTTCAAGGACTTCAAAGAAGAGAAGAACATCGACCGTCCCGTCATGATGGGGGTGCTCAAGGATGTGTTCCTCACGCAGATCGCCAAGACGTACGGCTCTTCGGACAACTTCGACGTGATCATCAACGTCGACAAGGGAGACTGCGAAATCTACCAGAACTTCGACATCGTCGAGGAGGTGGAGAATCCGAACACGCAGATCACCCTGGAGCAGATCAAGAAGGAGACCGGCGACGACGACTACGAGATCGGAGATGTCTACACCAAGAAGCTTTCCCTCGACTCCTTCGGCCGACGGGGCATCCTCAACATCCGCCAGAACCTGCAGGGCCGGATCATGGACATCGACAAGGCGAATGTCTTCAAGGACTATTCCGACAAGGTCGGCGAACTGTTCACCGGCGAGATCTACCAGACCTGGTCCAAAGAGGTCGTCGTCCTGGACGAGGAAAGCAACGAGCTTCACCTCCCGAAGGCGGAGCAGATCCCCGGGGAGCGCTTCAAGAAGGGAGACGCCATCCGCGCGATCATCAAGAGCGTGGAGATGAAGAACAACACGACGCCCTACATCACGCTTTCCAGAACTTCGAACGAGTTCCTTGAGAAACTCTTCGAGCAGGAAGTGCCGGAGATATTCGACGGTCTGATCACGATCAAGAAGGTGGTACGCATCCCGGGAGAACGGGCGAAGGTCGCCGTGGAGTCCTACGACGAACGGATTGATCCGATCGGCGCGTGCATCGGGGTCAAGGGATCCCGCATCATCGGGATTGTCCGGGAGTTGCGAAACGAGAACATCGACGTCCTGCAGTGGACCGCCAACACCCAGCTGCTCATCCAGCGTGCCCTCAATCCGGCCCGTGTGACCTCCATCGACCTCGGTGCTTCCGAGAATGACAAGATCAAGGTCTACATGCAGCCGGAAGAGGTCAAGAAGGGCATCGGACGCGGAGGCTGCAACATCAAGCTCGCCGGCATGCTGGCGGGCCGCGAAATCGAAGTCTGGCGCGAACTTCCGAAGGAAGACGTGGAGGAAGAAGAAGACGTGCTGCTCGACGAGTTCAGCAATGAAATCGACCAGTGGGTCATCGACCGTCTCAAAGCCATCGGCTGCGACACGGCCAAGAGCGTGCTCGCCTTCACGCCGGAAGACGTGGCGAAGCGGGCCGACCTCGAAGACGAAACCGTCGCCGAGGTGTTCCGCATCCTCAAGGACGAATTTGAAGACTAGTCCGCTCCAAGGACTGCATTATTGAATATAAAGGGGTTGAATATGGCAGAAATCAGACTGAACAAAATCATCAGAAAGTACAACATCGGACTTCAGAATCTCGTCGACTTCCTGAACAGCAAGGGAGCCGAAGTGGAGGCGAACCCGAATGCGAAGGTCTCGGAGGAATATCTTCCGGCGATCGAGAAGCAGTTCGGGAAAGACCTCGAACTGAAGGAGGCTTCCGAGAAGGTGGACATCAAGTTGACCGAGATTCTCGAAAAGACGTCCCGGAAGCAGCAGGAAGACCTGCAGGAAGAAGAATTCGAGGATCCTGTGCAGGAGAGCGTCATCAAAAGCACCATCTTCACCCCGTCACAGCCCAAACCGGAGCCGGAACCGCAGCCGGCACCCGAACCAGAACCCGTTCCGGAGCCCGAGCCTGCACAGGTTCCTGAGCCGGAACCTGCATCCGAGCCGGAACCGGAACCGGAACCGGAACCGCAGCCCGTCCGGGCGTCCGAATCCGAACCGCAGCCCGCGCCTGTCCAGGAGACCGTACCCGAGCAGCCCGCGCCTGTCCAGGAGACCGTACCCGAGCAACCCGTCGAAGAAGTCCCCGCCACAACCCCTGCGGCCGCCGCTTCTTCCGAGCCATCCTCCGGGAAAGCCCTGAGCAAGCACGAGAAGAAACTGACCGCCGCCCAGAAGCAGAAAGAAGCGCAATCCGTCAAACCGAAGGAAAAACCCAAGGCTGAGAAGGTAAAGGAGGAGGAAGACAACGATGTTCCCGGTCTCAAGGTCCTGGGAAAGATCGACATGTCCCAGTTCGAGAAGAAGCCCGCCAAGAAGCGCGAGCGGATCTCCAAGGGCACCCAGAAGGTGGATGTGGACAAGGAGGGCAAGCAGGCGGACAACAACGGCCGCCGGGACCGGAAGGACCGGAAAGACAAGCGCGACCCGCGTGCTGCACAGGATGTCGGAAAGGGCGGCCGCAGACGCCGCGGCGCGGACCGTTTCAAACCGGCGCTCTCAGAAGAGGAGCAGGAGGCCATGCAGAAGGAGATCCAGAAGCAGGTCAAAGAAACGTATGCGCGGATGAACGACAACAAGAAGAGCAACTTCGGCGCAAAATACCGGAAGGAAAAGCGGGAACTGGCCGCCGCCAAGACCCAGGAAGAAATCGCACAGGAGGCCGCCGAGAAGAAGGTACTGAAAGTCACGGAATTCGTAACCGTGAACGACCTCGCGACCCTGATGAACAACACCCCCGTGAACGAAGTGATCAAGGCGTGCATGGAGCTGGGTCTGATGGTGTCCATCAACCAGCGGCTTGACGCAGAAGCACTCGTGCTGGTGGCCGAGCAGTTCGGCTACAAGGTCGAATTCGTGACGGCGGACCTGACCGAAGAGATCGCCAACGACTCCGACACCGCCGACCGGGAGGAAGACCTGGTCTCCCGTCCCCCGATCATCACGG
>CABTXO010000062.1 GCA_902488725.1 uncultured Bacteroidales bacterium | reverse complement strand
TGTGGGGGTTTTGTTGTGTTTTTGCCGTGTTTTGGGTCCCCTTTTCGCTTTCTTTTTCTCCCCACCCCCGCCGCAAAAACGATATTCTTCCGTAAAAGAGTCGTGCAGATAGATGTCGGCGCTGATTTGAGGATAGAGTTTATCGAAATCTGCTGTCGAACACATCGTAATACCGCGTAACCGCTTTTGTTCATAGGAGGCATTCCCCCAAAGGACGTGTTTTCCGCGAAAAGGAAGATAGGAGTCCGCCCCGATTTTCCAGCGATTGAACGCATCCCCGTCCTGGGTCCTGTAGGCGAACTGTTCCTTCCTGGCACAATATTCGACCCCAAGAGAAGAGAGCTTGTCGCCGTACCGGTAAACAAGGACGGCGGGACAGGTGTAGACTTCCCGGTTCCAGTTCCGGGAGAGTTTGTGACGGGAAATCTGCGCATCGCGAAGCTGTACCGTGTCCGAGCATGCGGCTCCGGCGGCGGGAAGCGTCAAAGATCCCAGCATTACGATTCCTGCAAAAAAATTCACCATGGCATCTTGCTCAGCGGCATTGTAATCGTCGTATCCCGTAGAAAGGTCTCCTGCAGATTCTTGTTCAATCTGAACGTTCCCGTATGACGGCGACCGTCTTCCGTCTCGAATACGACCTTCCCGTCGAAGTTGAGCGTGTAGTAGCTCTTGACAAGCCGGATCGTCGTGTCCCCGTGGCAGGGATAGTCGATGTAGCCTTGACCGGAATAGTTCATGTCATAAACGGACAGCCTTCCGGAAACGACATCCAAAAAGCGGATTGCCGGATCCGCCGACTCCAGGCGTACGGACAGATCCACATAGAATGCGTCTGCATCACCCTCCGAACATCCAGAGACAAGGAAGGATGCCAATAACAAATAAATGATGAAAAGGATCTTTTTCATGCTACAGTCTGATGTTCATCTCCATGCCGAAATACGCGTTGACATAACGCCGGATCGTAAAGTTGTTGATTTTGTAGTCGGGGTGCCAATCGAAGAGCTTGTTGACAAAAATCGAGATTCCGATCTTTTCCTTGAACAATTTTTTCGTCGCCTTCAGATTCACATTCATCGAGAAAGGTGTGGATTTCCGCTCGAACCAGCTGGAAGGCATTTCCCGAGTCAGCAGGTTCAGTTCCGGAATCTCCTGCAACGCTTCCTTCGTGTATGGCCGTTCGATGCCATCGATGCCGACGAAAGAGACAGGGGTGGAACTGAAGGGGTCCCGCTTCTCAGACTGGGTCCAGAAACATTGGAACGAAAGCGAGAAGCCCAGCCCGATGAAAGGGAGGTAGGTGTCTGCGTTGAAATTGGTGTTCGACAGCCAGCGCAGATAGGAATCATCGTGCAGATAGTTTCCGATAAGCTGGAAGAGTTTCCCGGAACCGGTCGATCTCGAACTCATCTCGTAGAATGGAACCGAATTCTCATATTTCGTGTAAGTCCACGCACCGCTCACGACAAACCGCGTGGCGATCGCTTTGTAGCGTGGGGTCATCAGCGTATATTCCAACCCCTTCTTGAAAGTCCGGCTTCCGTTCGTGAGAAAACCGTAGGATCGGATGATCTTGGAAGCCTCCGCATCCAAATCGGACAACGGAATCGGAGCAGAATAGCCCGACCAGTTCATTCCCTTGGGTAGGGAGTACCGCACATAGTCAAAAATATGGTAGCCGCTCTGCTTCCTGAACCCCGAACGCATGTCTTCGCAGTACCAAGTCACGGTCGCAGAGATGCCGGCATACTCCACATCCGCACGAACTTCCCACTTGGCATTTCTCGCGGGCTGCAGAGCATAATTCGTCGGATCCGTAATGAAAGTCCGGTAGTGCACCCGGGCAAGATTCTTAGGAGACAGCATGGCGAACTCCGTGATGTCGTCATAATTCATTTCCGGATAGAGCTGGTCCAACGTCGGCATCTTGCTCTGCCAGCCAAGCCCCCCCGTGATCGAGGCCTTCAAAATTTTTCCGAAGATCTCCGTTTTCGGGAATTCCCACTGCAGGTTGATCCTCGGATCGATCCGGCATCGGCCCCGCATGGCATAACGCTTGTCGAGGGAAAGCAAGGAAACCGATCGGGCTCCCGCCTGAAAACGCAGGTGATGCTTTCCCACCGGCACGGTGGTCTGATTCTCGACAAAGAGACCGATATTGTGGGTGGCAGGCACGTCCACGTAGGGACGCACACGATAGTCCCCATACCCCATGGGTGGCCTTTCCTCTTCAAAAACCTGTCCTTTCCCGTAATTCTTCGCCATGTTCCATTCCCCGCCAGCAGTCACCTTGGAAGAGGTTTTCCGAAACGGAAGCAGAAACGTTGCCAAAGTCTGGGCGCTGGCGTAGAACGGCTTTCCGTCCACTTTCTGCCAACCGGTGTACTCATGCGGCAGAATCATGGCATCGAACTCCCCTTCCGTCTTGTTCGTCTGGAGAAGAAAGAAGTTTCCGCTGTACATATAGCGTTCACGTTCCATGACATCGTGCTCATAGGAAACGGAGGCAATCATCTCCGCATTCGAGAAAAATGCCTTGGGACGCTTGTTCCGATAACCGAGTTTTGTACTCAGAGAGGTGCTGTTGTAGTTGGATTTCGAGCGGTTGGTGTGTCCGTCGTTGATTTCGGCATCTTGCCTGTCGGTGTCCAGGCTGCCGACAAAATCAAGCGCCATGTTCAGCAGCAGGGAACGGTCTCCCCGCAGAAAGTCCTTGCTTCCGCGGATACTACCCGTATAGCGTTTGTAACCGTAGATGGAAGTACGGGGGTCGGGATTGTAGTCGAGGCAGTCAAATCCCATATTCAGCGTAGTCCTTCGTTCCGCATTTCCGAATCCTTTTCCCACATAATACAGCTTGCTGTTCCGGTCCGCCTTGAACCGCGCATCCAAGATGTTGCGTCCTTTCTTCCGTTCGATCTGGACGAGACCGCTCGTCAGTTCACCATACCGGACGGAAGGGATGCCTCTCACGACAACCACAGAATCGATCTCGTCCGTGGAAATGGACCGCATGTCCACCCCGCTGTTGACAAAATGATCCATATAGCCCGTGTAGCCGGGATTCGTCGCGCCGAGCATCCACTGCATGTTCGCATCCGTGTTGATACGGCGGCCGTCCAGAATGAACGCCGTTCCCAGCGAAGAAGTGTTGTAGTTGTATGACGGTCTTCCGACCTCCCGCAAGGCGATGCTCTTGTGGGTCGCCAGCGCCGGATCCGTCGCATAGCCCCCGGGAAGAAGCTCCAGCAAGTCGGCAAAACTGGACGGCTGAATCCGTTCGATGGCATCCCGACCGATGTTGGAAGACGATGTCATCCCCTTGGATTCTTTCGCGATCACGTAGATATCATTCAGCACATTTTCGACAGGCACGAGCATGCAAGAAAACTTGGCTCCCGGGCCGCCGACAAGAATCGTCCTGTACAGTTCATTATAGTTCAAATGACTGATTTTCAAAGTATAAGTACCTGAACCCAGATGATCAAAAGTACAGATTCCCAAAGAATCCGTCATCCCGTTCAGCGACGATCCGAGCATTACGTATGCCCAGCCCACCGGTTCCTTCGTAACCCGGTCCCGGACCGAGATCGTGACTCCGGAAGACTGTGCATGCAATGCCGGTGCCCCCATCAGCACCGGCAATACGAATAAGACAAGCTGCCTGAAAGACACTGCTAGAACTGTCGAATCGGCCTGAGGATTGCGGAACCGTCTTTTTCGCACGTCAAGATTGCAACGCGGGGTTGGGTCTTAAGCCATGGCTGATCCTTCTCGAAACGTGCGATGTAAATCCGCTTTTCAGGAGATTTTTCATCGGGATTTTCCGTGGCGTTCACTTCCGATGAGGTCGCATAATAAACCTTGTAGTATTTGCCTTCCTGGGTCAATTTTTCCTCCTTGGACCAGAATGCATTGATCTCGATGCCGCTGTTTTTCCGGATGGATTCGTTGATCTTCTCGTAGAGGAAAGAACCGCCTTCCACCGGCTTGATCAATTCCGCCATCTCGTCCCTTGCCGGGATGTACCAGTCATCGTAGCCCATGTATTTCTCTTCGATGATATGCTTTCTGAACCAGGCCACCTCGCAACCGTTCGAGGCCATGAAGGGAGCCGCCTCGTAGGACCACATGTCCGCGAACTTTTCAGATGCCTTGTCGATGAGGGACAGCAGTTTCGCCGTGTTCGCTTTTCCATCGTCCAGCGTGTTTCCTTCCCAGGCTTTGAACACCGGATCTTTGGCCATGTTGTAGTCTTTCATGCTGATTTCTCCCGCATTTTGCTTTTTGTACATGAACAGGAAGCGACGGTCATAGACATCGAGGGTAAATTTCCCGAGGACGGCAAGTGCATCCTGTTGTTCTTTCAGCGACACCTCCCGCATGGCGACGACCTTTCCTCTGGGAGTCCCGTTCTCGTCCGGATTCAGCCAGAAAATGATTCCGCCCGCAAAGTAATCGCCGATCTCCAATTTGGCCCCTTGTTTCACCTGGAGCGAGACGGGTGCTGCCTTGCCCGCGGTAACGGTCAATATAGCTGTTCGTTCCGTCCCTTCCTTATTCTTGGAAGCGGAAAGTTCGAGGGTTTTCTCTCCCTTGGCAACAGTAAGCCATTCCTTGTCGCAGGAGAAGTTGAACTCGCTTTGATTCGTCGTGACAGAGACGACTGATTTATCCACCCCGTTCGGGTCCATGACAATTTTCTTTTCCGGGGACACCTTCAGTGTCGGAGCCGGTTCATTTTTCGAACAAGCGGCCAGAACGGCAAGGCCTGTTGCGAGAATGATTGCAGTTTGACGCATAGTTAATGTTTTTAAAGACGGCGCAAAAGTACGCCGATACCCCTTGACGGTCAATACCCAATATTTGGTATTTTGGAATTTTGGAATTACAGGTTCTAGCGATAGCCAGGTAAAATTCATCCCGCTCATGGAATGCGGCGGACAACAGAGAGGCAGAAAACTGTTCCTACCTGAATTTCTGATCTTCTTCCAGCATGCCCAGATAGGACGCATACCGCTCCGGGCTGATCGTCCCGGCCTCCACGGCCGCTTTCACGGCGCAGCCCGGTTCATGCGTGTGCGTGCAAGGCACGAACCGGCAGTCGTCCGTGACCCGGAGCATTTCGGGAAAATATTTCGAAATCTCTTCCTTCTCCAGATCCACCAGACCGAAGCCCCGCAGCCCGGGGGAATCGATGACGAAGCCGCCGGAGGAGAGCGGGTACATCTCGTACAGCGAAGTCGTGTGCTTCCCTTGCAGATGGGCCAGGGAGATGTCACCAGTTTTGGGATCGAGGGTCGGGTCCAGTGCATGGATGAGCGAAGACTTCCCCACGCCGGATTCGCCGGCCGCCAGCACGATCTTGTCCTTTGCAAGCAGGCGCAACTCCCCGATGCCCTCCCCGGTCCGCGCGGAGGTCTCGAGAATCGGATAGCCGGCGCTCCCGTAGATGCGGTGGAAATCCGCCAGCACCTCGGGAAATTCTTCCCGGAACAGGTCAATCTTGTTCAGCACGATGGTCACCGGAATGCCGTAGACTTCGCATGTCACGAGGAAACGGTCCAGAAACGGCAATTTGATTTCGGGGAAATACAGGGTGGCAATGAGGAAGGCGCGGTCCAGATTGGCCGCAATCACATGGCTCTGCCGCGATAGATTGGTGGAACGGCGTATGATGTAGTTGCGCCGCGGTTCGATGGAATCGATGGCCGCAGGATGTTCCCAAGTCGGCCGGCGTCCTTTGCAGGAATACATCACCCGGTCCCCGACTGCGACCGGATTGGTGGCATCACTGCCCGACAGCCGCACTTTTCCTTTCAGCACGGCGGGGAATGGAGCCCATTCGGGCAGGGACGAAAGCAGAAAATGGCTTCCTGCATTTTTGACAACTGTGGCGTTTCCGGTCATATTCAAAAGGCAAATTTAACAAAGGTTTAAAAAAATGACGAAGAAATTTTGAAAGTTCAAAAGAATGTGTACCTTTGCACTAACGACATTGTTAAACGCACACGTTAATTCAAGAAGCCACCATGACAAAAGAAGCAGAAATACTGGCCGCAGCGGAGGATGAATTCTTCCGAAACGGCTTCGACGCCACCTCAACCGCCACCATCGCCCGGCGTGCCGGGGTGACGCATGCAATGGTCAACTACTATTTCAGGACCAAGGAACAACTCTTCGTCAAGATCATCGACATCCATATTCAGGGATTCCTGGACAGCCTGAAAAAGGTGATGTTCGCCGAAGGAGACTTCCTGGAAGTGGTCGTCGGGGCCGCCACCGCCCTTTTCGACAAAATCCGTGAGGACCGGAAGATTCCCTTCATCCTGCTGGACATCTCGCGGACCCATCCCGAATTTCTGCTGCGCTACCGGGAGACGGTGGAGACCATCTGCCGGGAGAGCATCGAGCGGCATGCGCAGCGGCTTGCGGAGCAGATCCGGGCGGGAAAGGTGGCGACGTGCACCCTGGAAAGCCTTTTCGACACGGTCCTCGACCTCGCCGCGGCGCCCTTCCTGAAAATACCTTTCCTCGAGCAGATTGCCGGCTTCGACGCGGAGCGGATCGACCGGTACCTGCTTTCCAGGCGGGAGGACCTGGTGACGACCCTCCAACGAAAATATGCAACCAAACGCTGATGCCATGAAGATGAAACTGAATATTCTCACCCTGGCGCTGGCGCTCCTCGCCCTCGCGGTCTGCGGGTTGGAAGCCGGCGGACAGGAGGCATATTCCTTGAAACAATGCTTGGAATATGCCCTGGCGCACAACAACGCGCTCGCAAAAGACCGGCTCGAACTGGCAATCGCCGCCCAGTCGAAACGGGAGGTGGTCGGCGCCCTGCTTCCCCAGGTCAGTGCCTCGAGCGGCTGGACCCGCAACCTGCAAAAGGCCACGATCGCGATGCCGAACTTCATCAACGCGATGCTGCCGGAAAGGCAGCGCGACCCCAACGCGCCCAAGTACATGACGGTCACGATGGGGATGGACTACACTGCCAACTGGGGTGCCGGGCTGAATCAGCAGCTCGTCAACTTCGCCCTCTTCAATGCGGTGTCCATCGCCAAGGTGGCAGGTGAGATGGCGGAACTGGGGGTGGAGATGACCGAAAGCGACGTGATTGCCCAGACCGCCACCCTCTACTACGGGGCGCAGGCGCTTTCCTATGCGGTCGGCCAGTTCGACGAGAGCGTCGCCCTGCTGGACCGGACCCTCCGGATTCTGGAGGCAGACCGGGAAAGCGGGCTGATGCGCCAGGTGGACGTGGACCGGGTGTCGGTGTCCAAATCGAACCTGGAAACGCAGCGCGGAGCAATGGAACGCACGCTGGAGCTGCAGAAGAACCTGCTGAAACTGCAGATGGGATTCCCGATGTCGGACTCCATCCGGATTCCGGCCATCGACCCCGACCGGATGGAGAAGCAGCTGTACTCGGCCGCCATCCCGGTGTTCGACGTCACCTGCATGCTCCCTTACAAGATACTGAAAGCCAAGCAAATGATGCTGGAGCGGCAGTACCGGTCCACCGTGTACGAAGCATTGCCGGTCGTCACCTTCGGCGCGAACTACTCCATGAACTACATGGGGGACCATTTCAGCGGAGAAACCTTCCACCACTTCCCGGTGTCCATGCTTACCCTCAACCTCCGGATGCCGCTCTTCACCGGTCTGTCCCGGACCGCCAAAATCAAGAAGGCCCGGATTGAATTGCAGCAATCGGAGGCGGACGAGCGGATGCTGACCCAGTCCCTGGCGATGGGCGAAGACAACGCCCGGCGGCAACTGGAACAGCAACTGCGGTCCATCGCTTCACAGAAGCGGAACAAAGCCCTTGCGGAGGAAGTGTACCGGGTGACGGAATCCAATTTCAAGGAAGGAATATCCTCCCTTTCGGATCTGCTCAACGCCTCCTCCTCGCTCGTCCAGGCCCGCATGAACTACGTGAACGCCTTGGGGGAAAGCATGAAGGCCTACATCGACCTGAAAAAAGCGGTCGGAACCATCCAGGATTTGAAACAACAATAGCACTTGCAGATATGAAAAAAATCATCGGAATAGCGGTTGCCCTGCTCATCCTTGCGGGGATGGCCTTCCTGCTGGTCGGCAACCGGAAGAAAATGAAAGAGCAGACCTCGTCTGCTTCCCTTGCCGAACGGGAGGTCGCCGTCTACACGGACACCGTCGCAGAGCGCTCGTTCAGCCATGACTTCACGTCCAACGGAATCAGCCAGGCCGTGAACGAACTGAATTACGTGTCCAGCGTGTCGGGCCGGGTGATTGCGGTGTATGTGGACAAGGGACGCTCCGTCCGCAAAGGCGACGC
>CABTXO010000061.1 GCA_902488725.1 uncultured Bacteroidales bacterium | reverse complement strand
TGGCCGGGCCGGGATCCATTGTCCCGACCGGCCTGACACCGGAAGAGTAAACAACTGTATCAGAGGATGTTCATGGACTGCTCGCGGATTTTCTCGAGTTCGTCCTTCATCTTCACGACCAGTTTCTGGATGCCGGCGTGATTGGCCTTGGAGCCTGTCGTGTTGATTTCGCGGCCCATCTCCTGCAGGATGAACCCCAGTTTCCGGCCCGGGAACGGCTCCCCGTCGATGGTGTCCAGGAAGTACTTGCAGTGCTGGCGGAGCCGCACTTTTTCTTCGTTGATGTCCAGCTTTTCGAGGTAGAAGATCATCTCCTGCTCGAAGCGGCCCGGATCGACCTTCTGCTGCAGGTCCTCCAGGTTCTTCATCAGCCTCTCCCGGACGGCATCGATCCGCTCCTTTTCGTGCCCCTCCACCTGGTTCTCCAGTTCCTGGATGTTCCGCACGCGGGAGGTCACATCCTGGTAGAGGGCTTCGCCTTCCCGGGAGCGGTACTCGTTCACCGCCGCGACTGCCCGGGCGATCCCCTGCTCCACCAGCGGCCAGTTCTCTTCCGTGATCACCTCCTGCCTGCCCTGGTCCAGGATGTCCGGGAAGCGGAGGATGGCGCACACGAGGTCGTTGTCGCGCCGGTCACCGATGATGGGGTTCTTGTCGAAGCCCGGAAGTTCCCTGCGGACGGCGGTGATCTGCCGGTAATATTCCTTCACCAGTTCCCCGTTGATGTTTTTCGCCCCGTCCGCGGCGTTCGGCTCCCAGTTCAGGAAGAGGTCGATGGTGCCGCGGTGCAGGCTGTCGGAAAGCGTCTGGCGCACCAGCAGTTCCTTGTCCTTGGGAAGCAGGGAAGTCTTGAGGCTCACGTCGGCGTTCTTGCTGTTGAGGGTCCTGATTTCGATGGTGAGTTTTCCTGTGTCCAGGAGGGCCTCCGCCTTGCCGTAACCGGTCATGGATTGGATCATCATAATACAAAGTTAACGAATTTTTGTATTTTTGTAAGTTGATACAGCCAAGGAATATGGAAGGAGCCAAGAATCCCGCCGCCGAGGAGGCGCGTAAACTGAATTTCATCGAAGAAATCATCGAGAACGACCTGAAGTCGGGGAAGATGCAGTCCATCATGACGCGCTTCCCGCCGGAGCCGAACGGGTACCTGCACCTCGGGCACGCCAAGAGCATCTGCCTGAACTTCGGCCTCGCGCTGAAGTACGGGGGCGAAACGAACCTGCGCTACGACGACACCAACCCCACGAAGGAAGACACGGAATACGTGGACGCCATCAAGGAGGACATCCGCTGGATGGGCTTCAAGTGGGCCAAGGAGTGCTACGCTTCCGACTACTTCGACCAGCTCTACGCCTGGGCGGAGCAGTTGATCGAGCAGGGGCTGGCATATGTGGACGACCAGACGCAGGAGGAGATCAGCAAGGGCCGCGGCACGGTCGAGACCCCCGGGGTCGAGAGTCCGTACCGGAACCGGTCCGTCGAAGAGAACCTCCGCCTGTTCCGCGAAATGAAGGCCGGGAAATATGCCGACGGCGAAAAGGTCCTGCGCGCAAAGATCGACATGGCTTCCCCGAACATGATGTTCCGGGATCCGCTCCTGTATCGGATCAAGCATGCCTCCCACCACCGCACCGGCGACAAGTGGTGCATCTATCCGATGTACGACTTCACCCATGGCCAGTGCGATTCCATCGAACACATCACCCACTCCATCTGCACCCTCGAATTCGACGTCCACCGGCCGCTCTACGACTGGTTCATCGAGACCTTGGGCATCTTCCCGAGCCACCAGTACGAGTTCGCCCGGCTGAATCTCACCTACACCCTGATGAGCAAGCGGAAACTGCTGGAACTGGTGCAGAAGGAATATGTGAGCGGCTGGGACGATCCCCGGATGCCGACGCTCTGCGGCGTGCGCCGGCGGGGCTATACCCCGGAAGCCCTGAAGATGTTCTGCGACAAGATCGGCGTCTCCAAACGCGACCAGATGATGGACATCCAGCTGCTGGAATGGTGCGTGCGCCAGGATTTGAACGTGCGGTCCAACCGCTACATGGTGGTCCAGAAACCCCTGAAGGTCACGCTCACCAACTGGGAGAAGGGAAAGGTCGAATGGTTCGACTGCCCGCTGAACCCGGCCGATCCGGAAGGGGCCACCCGCAAGGTGCCCTTCACCGGGGAACTCTGGATCGAGCAGGAGGATTTCATGGAGGACGCCCCGCACAAGTTCTTCCGCCTCAAACCGGGCGGGGAAGTCCGGCTCAAGTACACCTACATCATCCGCTGCGACGAGGTGGTGAAGGATGCCGAAGGCAACGTGGTGGAGCTCAAGTGCACCTACGATCCGTTCACGAAGCCCGGAGCCGGGGAGTGGCGTTCCGTCAAGGGTACCGTCCACTGGGTGTCCGCCGCCCACGCCCGCACCATCGAAATCCGCAACTACGACCGGCTCTTCCTGAAGGAGGACATGGGGAATATTCCCGAAGACAAGGACTACAAGGATTTCCTGAATCCCGATTCGCTGACCTTCGGAAAGGGGCTTGCGGAACCGGCCCTGCTGGAGGACACTTCCGGCATCGCCGTTCAGTTCGAGCGGACGGGCTACTATTTCAAGGACAAGGACAGCACCGGCGACCGCGTCATATTCAACAAGACCGTCGCCCTGAAGGACTCCTACCGTCCGGAATAGATCCCGGATCTACATCAGTCCGAGGAAGCGGGAGCGGGCGAGCATGCAGCTGCCGACGGAGCCGGCCTTCCGGCCCAGGCGGGAGAATTTGAGGGTGGTGTCCCGGCTGACCAGGTTGAGGGAGTGCTTCTTGACGGAGGCCCGGACCGGAAGCATCAGGTAGTCGCCGCCGACGATCAGTTTGCCGCCGATGACGATCAGTTCCGGATTGAAGACGTTGATCAGTCCGGCGATCCCTTTGCCCAGATTCGTGCCGACTTCTTCCATCGCTTCGATCACGACGACGTCCTCGTCCCGGAGGGTATCGAGGATGTCCTTGAGGGTCAACTCCTTGTCTTTGGCGTATTTGTCCGAAAGGATCGAAGATCGGCCCTGTGCGATTTTCTCCGTCACGATCCGTTGCAGCGCGGATCCGGATGCCCCGGTCTCCAGGCACCCGACCTTTCCGCACCGGCAGATGACGTCGTTTTCCAGCATCGGAAAGTGCCCGATCTCGCCGGAAAAGCCGGAATTCCCGTAGAACAGGCTGCCGTCCAGGATGATCCCCATGCCGAGCCCCCAGCTGGCGTTGATGAAGAGGATGTCCTTCTCGCCGTTCACGGCGCCGCTCATATATTCCCCGAAGGTCATCGCCCGGGAGTCGTTGTCGATGCTGACGGGCACGCCCAGGTTGTCTTCCAGGATGGTGCTGAGGGGCTTGTCCTCCGAGATGAAGTAGGTGAAGCTGTAGCCGGAATTGGTGTTCACGCGTCCGGTCAGGTCCATGCCGCATTGCAGCAGTCTGGCGGTGTCGAGACCGTCCTTTTCGAAGGTTTTCTTCACCAGCTCGCAGAGCTCCCGGCAGGATTCCACCGTGTTCTGGAGGGTGAAAGGCACATCTTCGTGGTAGGCCAGGATCTGGCCCTTGAAGTCCATGACGGCGATGTTGGCATGGGTCCGTTCGAGATCCACGCCCGCGAAATAGCCGGCATTCGGATTCAGGCCGTAGATGCTGGGACGGCGCCCGCTGGAAGATCCTTGCTTGCCGAGGTCTTCGAGCCATCCGTCATCGATCAGTTCCCCAACCAGTTTGGTGATGGTCGGGACACTGATGTTCAATTCCTTTCCGAGGTCGGCGAGGCTGTAGCTGCCGAAGTTGATACAGAGCTCCAGCATCCGCTGCTTCGTGAGGGCGTTGCGCTCGTTGAGGTTGTCCAGAAACGCTCTAGTCATGTCATTTACTTCTGTTGGTCCAGTAGGCCTCGATGGCTTCCAGGGTCTTGCCGGTTGTTTCGGGAATCCATTTCCACATGATCAGCAGGTAGGGGAAGCACATCGCCGCGAACAGGAAGAAAGTACCGGCGGGGGTGAGGGTCTCGAGCATCCACGGCGTCAGCTGGCCGATGAGGTACGTACCGATCCAGAGCGCCAGACCGGCGATGGACATGGCGAGACCGCGGACCCGGTTCGGGTACATTTCTGACAAAAGTACGAAAACGACTGCAGAAATGGAAATCGCGGTGCAGAAGACATAAAGAAGGAAGAAGGTCAGCAGGAAACCGGTTCCCAGTCCGATCGCAGCCCCCTTCCAAAAGTACAGCCCGATCATCAGGAGGCAGATGATCATTCCGGTGACGCCCCAGTAGACCAGCTGCTTGCGGCCGACCTTGTCGATGATCAGCAGGGCGATGACCGTCGTGCCGAAGTTCACGAGCCCCACCAGCACCTGCGAGAACAGGGCGTCCCCGCCGCCGAGTCCGGCGTCCTGGAGGATTTGCGGTCCGTAGTACAGGACCGCATTGACACCCATGAACTGGCCGAGGATCGCGATGGCGGATCCCACGAGCACGGCGAACAGAATGCCGGGTTCGAGCAGGAATTTCCACTCGGATGCCTTGTGTTCCCTCTGCTGCCGCCGGACCTGCAGCCAGCGCGGGCTTTCGGGGATGAAGAAGATGAGGACGAAGAACAGCAGGTCGGGAATCGTCTCGCAGCCCAGCATGCCGCGCCAATATTCCTGGATGAACATTCTCTGCATGCCGGCATGGGCGAAGCCGCCGCCGCACTCCGCGTTGTGGAGAATGAGGAAGTTCACCAGATAGGCGACAAGGAAGCCGATGGTGATCGCAAGCTGGTACAGTGAAACGAGGGTCCCTCTCCGTTCGGCCATCGCCACCTCAGAGATGTACACCGGCGAGACGATGGACACCACTCCGATTCCGAAACCGCCGATGATGCGGTAGGCCACGAGTTGCGGGAAGTCGGCGCAGAGGGCGCAGCCGATCGCGGAGACGCTGAACATCACCGCCGAGATGAGCATGGTCTTTTTGCGGCCGAGATTGTCGCTCATCAGCCCTGCCAAGGCCACGCCGATGATCGAGCCGATCAGGGCGCAGCCGACGTACCACCCCTGCTGCAGGGTGTTCAGCCCGAACTGGGCGGAAACCACACCGGTCGTACCGGAGATCACCGCCGTGTCATAGCCGAAGAGGATTCCTCCGATCGCCGCGACCACGGCCAGGAAGAGGATGTAACCATTGCTGTTTTTCTTCATCATGGAATAGCCTTACGCGATTTCGAAATATTCCTTGTACCGGTCGTAGAGGTGACCGGCCTGGGGGTAGGCGGACTGCGGACTCATGAAGTGGCTGAATTCGAAGGTGATGGCCTTGTCGTAGCCGCAGCGTTTGGCGGCCTCCAGCTTCATGCGGAGCTTGTCGAACTTGATGGGGAGGAACTTGATCGGCATGTCCCGGTCGAAGGTTTCGGCGTTGGTCCAGCACTGCATCCCGTAGCGGTCCGCCAGCTTCTTGTTGACGCTGAAGAAGGCGTCCAGCTCGTCGTAGTCGATGTGCCCGTCCTGGAAGGCGCACGCGTCCACATATTCATGGATGCCGTCGAAGATTTCATTCCATTCCTTTTCGTGCTGTTCCACGGAGACGGCTTCGGCCTTCGAGAGCTTGCCGCCGGAAGCGGCGACGGCCTTCTTGCCGTCGATCCAGGGAGAGATGAAGGTCGGCAGGCCGCCGGAGACCTCTTTGCACTGCCGCCCCATGGCGCGGAACGAGTCGATCGCCCCTTTGGTCGCCCGGCTGATTTCCCCGCTGAGATACCAGCCGCCGAAGCTGCCGTACTTGCTGCCGTACCGTTCCCAGATCTCGTCGATCACGTATTTGTTGGCTTCCACTTCATAGGACATGTCCCCGGTGTCCCAGTAGCGGCCGGAGTCGTACAGTCCGAGCCAGAACTTCATCCCGTACTTTTCCGCCAGGCGGCAGAAGAGGTCGATCAAGTCGACCGAGGGCATGTAGGCACCCTGTTTCAGCAGGTAGGGGGAGGGATAGGTGATGAACTTGCGGTAGCCGCAGCGGATGTCGATCACGGTGTCGATCCCGATCGCTTTCATGTGTTGAAAGTCCCGGTCCCATTCTTTCTCGCCCCAGTTCTGGTGCGGGATGTCGTGGGAGATTTCATCCAGGAAGGTGCCCGTGATCGGAAGGGCGTTGCCTTTCGGGACGAGCAACCCGGCTGCATTCCCGGATTTCGGGAGGGCTTCGGCGTTCCGGCCCGGATCCGGCCGCATGGCTTCAATGGCGAAGGGGGAGGCTGCCGCGGCAGCGGCAACGATCCCGGCTTTCTTGAGAAATGATCTTCTGTCTGTCATAGGGCGTATTCTTGATCTCTGCAAAAGTAAGCATATCGTGCAAATATTAAAATATGTTTGCGGAAAATATTCAATTGTTAAAAAGATTTAATAAATTTGTGCGGAATGAAACAAAAATATTGAAATATGCGCGATCAAATTGATTTCGGAGCGATGTCGGCTCGCTACAGGAGTGAACTGTTGGGAAATGTGCTGCCGTTCTGGTTGGAAAAATCGCAGGACACCAAGTTCGGCGGCTATTTCACCTGCCTGAACCGGGACGGAAGCGTCTACGACAAGGACAAGTTCGTATGGCTCCAGGGCAGGGAAGTCTGGCTGTTTGCGATGCTGTACAACAAATTGGCAAAAAACGAGGAATGGCTGAAGTGCGCGGAGCAAGGTGCGAAATTTCTGTTGAAGTACGGTCACGACGGAAACTTCGATTTTTATTTTTCTCTGACGCGGGAAGGAAAGCCGCTCATCCAGCCGTATAGCATCTTCTCGAACACCTTCGCCTGCATGGCTTTTGCGCAGTTGGCGGAAGCGACCGGGAACGATGAATATGCCTGCGCGGCCAGAATGATCTTCAGGCGGATCCTGGAAAGGCGTGACAACCCGAAAGGAATCTGGTCCAAAAGCGTCCCGGGCACGCGCCCGATGAAGGACTTCGCCCTGCCGATGATCATCTGCAACATGGCGCTCGAAGTGGAAAAGATCGTGGACGACCGGGAGTTGCTGGAAACGACCATCGATGCGTGCCTGCATGAGGTGCTCGATGTCTTCTACCAGCCCGATCTCGGGGTGATGGTCGAAAACGTGTCGGCCGTGGACGGTTCTCTGCTGGATTGCTTCGAAGGCCGGCGGATCAATCCCGGCCATGATCTGGAAGCCATCTGGTTTCTGGAGAATCTGGGCGTGCGGCGCGGCGACGATGCACTGATCCGGAAGGCCGTGGAAATCTCCCTCCGGATCATCGAATTCGGCTGGGACAAGGAATACGGGGGGATCTTCTATTTCATGGACCGCAAGGGCTACCCTACGCAGGAGCTGGAGTGGGACCAGAAACTGTGGTGGGTGCACATCGAGGCTGCGATCGCGATGCTGAAAGGTTACCGCCTGACGGGCAATGAAAAATGCCTGGACTGGTTCCTGAAGCTGGATGACTACATGTGGCACCACTTCAAAGATCAGCTCTATCCGGAATGGTTCGGCTACCTGAACCGCCGCGGGGAAGTGCTTCTCCCGCTGAAGGGGGGCAAGTGGAAGGGGTGCTTCCATGTTCCGAGAGGAATCTATCAGATCATGACGATGTTGGACAAATAAAAGTTGGCCATGAAAACGATGTGCAGATGGACCGGCCTGCTGGCGATGGTGCTTTCCGCGTGTACGCCTTCGTACGATGTGGTGATTGTCGGCGGCGGCGCCAGCGGAGTGGCGGCAGGCATCCAGGCCGCCCGGAGCGGGGCGAAGACCCTGATTGTGGAAGAGACCCCCTGGCTGGGGGGCATGCTGACCTCCGCCGGGGTCAGCGCCGTGGACGGAAATTACAACCTGCGCGGCGGGATATTCGGGGAATTCTGCGATTCCGTCGCAGCCCGGTACGGCGGGTATGACAAGATTGCGACCGGCTGGGTCAGCCGCATCCTGTTCGAACCCCACGTGGGCGCAGCCATATTCAAGAATATGGCTGCGCGGGAAAAGAATCTTACCATCGAATACGGCAGGACCTTCGCGGACGTGAAGAGGCTGAAGTACAAGATCCTGATCGATGCCACCGAACTGGGCGACGTGGCGGCGCAGCTGGGGGTGCCCTGCCATGTGGGGATGGATGCCAGTTCCCGGACGGGGGAGGACATCGCCCCGCAGCAGGCCAACGACATCGGGCAGGACTTGACCTACGTCGCGATCCTCAAGGATTACGGTCCGGATGCGGACATGACCCTTCCGATGCCGGATGGCTATGACCGGAGACTGTACGTCAACAGCTGCATCAACCCGCTGAACACCAGCGTGGAGCCGGATGCGGACTCCGGCAAGCTCGT
>CABTXO010000060.1 GCA_902488725.1 uncultured Bacteroidales bacterium | reverse complement strand
GTGGAGGGATAACAGGCGCCGGCGAGGGTGACGGCGTTGATGACCTTGGCGGAGACACCCTTGACGGCCGCCTTCTTGAAGCGGGGATCCACCGGGGAATGGTCCTCGAACCACTGGGCGTTCTCGCTCAGCGCTTCGGTGCGGGCGGAAGCCGCGAAATCCTTCACGTTCACGATGCCTTCCCAGGTCGCCTTGCGGCCGAGCGGATCGTCATAATCCTCGATGAAGCCGTTGTTGTAGTCCACGGCCCCGAGGGTGTCCTGCACCCAGGCGATGTTGAAGTCGTTCCACAGCTTCAGGTCCCCGGAACGGTAGTAGTCCACCAGCAGCCGCAGGGCCTTGGCCTGGTTCTCGTTTTCCGCGACCGCGGCAGCCTTCTCGAGCTCGGCGCAGATCTTTTCCAGGGCCGGGCCGTAGATGCCGCCCACCTTCCAAAGCTTCTCGACCACCTTGCCGTTTTCTTTCACAACCTTCGAGTTCAGACCATAGGAGATCGGGGTGGTGTCGTTCGGGTCGACCAGGGCCTTGTAGAAGTCGTCCACTTCCTTGCGCGTGACGCCTTCGTAGAAGTTCACGGAAGAGAGGGCCACGATGTCCCCGTCCTTCGAAGTGGACCGGCGCTGCAGGTAGCGGTCCGGGGAATAGATGACATCCATCAGCTCACCCCCCTTCACGTCTTCCCCGACGGCCGCCGCCAGGCTTTCGAAATAGTCCCGGGAACATCCCGGGAAGAACTTGTCTTCGGCGTAGTGGTGATGGATACCGTTGGCGAAGAAGAGCCGCTTGGCATAGACCAGGAACTGCTGGAATTCCGGGGTGGTGCGGTCGCCGTCATATTCATCGAGAATATCTTCCACCAGGTGGCGGATCGGCAGGTTCCACTTGCAGTACTGGTCCCAGGTGATGTCCCGACCATATTTGGCGGCCTCCGAGAGGTGGTAGATGTACTCTTTCTGCCGGAGGGTCAGATCGTCCCAGCCGGGCACCTGGAACCGCATGATCTTCAGGTCGGCGAATTCGTCGAGCAGGTATTTGAAGCCGGCCTGTTCCGGGCTTTCCTTCGGGGTGTTGCTGCAAGAAAGCAGAGCTGCAGCGGCTCCGATTACAACAATCATTTTGAACGCACTATGCATGGATCTGATTTGTTTGGTGGCGATAAAGATAGTGAATATATCCGGGAAAATTATAAATTTGCATTTTGTAAACATAACTGAAACGACTATGAACCTCGTCAGAAAAGTCCGCAGGACCCTTGTGGCGGCCGTCATCGTTCCGGTGGTCGGACTGGCCGTTTCCTGTACCAAAGACGAAGACTTCACCCTTCCGCAGCAGCCCGGCGTGGAGGCCTTCCAGCCCGGCAATCGGCTCCCCCACCAGGAAACGCGGCGCGTGCTCCTGATGTACGAATGCGGGTACAACTCGCTCTCCACCTATCTCCAGGGCGACATCGACGAACTCAAGAGCGGAACCCTCCCCGGCAAGGCCCGGAAGAGCGACGTCGTGCTCGTCTTCTCGAAACTTCGGAGCGGGGACGGCATCTGTTCGCTGACCCGGCTGTCGGCCGATGCAGACGGCCAGGCCGTGGCAGACACCTTGCTGACCTACGACAAGCGCACGGTCGCAACTTCACCTGAAACGCTCTCCCGCGTGCTGAACTACGTCCGGCAGAACTTTCCCGCCGCCGGCTACGGGATGATTTTCGCCTCCCATGCTTCCGGCTGGATGCCGACCGGCTACTATGCCTCCAACACCCGTTCGGGACAGCCCGGGCTGGCCTCCTACTTCGACCGCGAGTCCTTCGACCCGGCGATGCCGGTCACCCGTTCCCTGGGGCAGGACTATTTCTCTGCCGGCGAACGGTACGAGATGACCGTGAACGAGTTCGCTTCCGCCATTCCCTTCAAACTGGATTACATTCTGTTCGACTGCTGCCTGACGGGGAGCGTGGAAGTGGCCTACGGGCTGAAGGACAAGGCCGCCTATCTCGGGCTCTCCCCCGCGGAAGTGCTGGCAGACGGGATGTTCGACTACACCAAAATCACCGGGTATCTCTTTGCCAAGGGGCAGGCGGACCTAGTCTCCCTGTTCCGGGACTCCTTCCTGCGGTATGAATCCCGGTCGGGCTTTTTCCAGTCCTCGACGGTTTCGCTGGTCAAGACATCCGGACTGGATGCCGTTGCGCAGGTGTGCAAACCGCTTTTCGAAAAGTACAGGGGCGCCATCGCCGCCCTTGATCCGGCTGCCGTCCAGAACTTCGGCGGCAACAAGCGGTGGTTCTTCGACCTGCGGGACGTACTGTCCCGGGCTGGCGCGACACCGGACGAACTGCTCTCCCTGGACGGCGCGGTCGCAGACTGCCTCGCCTACAAGAACAACACCCGGAAATATTACAGCGCCTACGGCGGCCTCTTCGACATTGCCGTCAACTGCGGTCTGACCACCTACATCCCCTCTTCCGGTACGAATGTTCTGAATGCTGCCTACCCGGAACTCGACTGGAACAAGGCCACGGATTTCATCAAATAAGTGAAGGTTCAAGACAGAAGTACAACGCCGACGGGCCCCTTGCTTTTTTCCTCAAACAAGGGACTGACCTTTTGCATATTCCTGAAAAATTTCTATCTTTGCCCGCCCGTTAAAAAGCGTCCACGCTTTTGGTGCAATGGGGTTCCGGCCCGCCCGGAACTGAGTAACACATTTTATCGTACGCAAAATGAAACATTTTGAACTCAGCGGTACCATCCGCGAGAAGGGCAACAAGGCCGCCCTCAAGGCCTTCCGCAAACGGGGACTCGTCCCCTGCAACCTGTACGGACTCGGCATGGAGAACATCCTGTTCACCGTCGGCGCCAAAGAACTGAAACAAGCTACAGACACCCCGCAATCCTTCATCATCGACCTGAAGCTGAGCGACGGAAAGACCTACGAATCCGTCTTCCAAGAACTGCAGTGGCATCCGGTCAAGGACAACTGCCTGCATGTGGACTTCCTCGCCGTCAACGACGAGAAGCCGGTCACGATCAACGTGCCCGTGGTGACCGACGGACATCCGGTCGGCGTGCAGAACGGCGGCAAGTTCTACCAGCTGGCCCGGTCGCTGCGCATCAGCGCCCTGAAGAAGGACCTTCCCGACCAGATCGTCGTGGATGTCAGCAAGCTTGACCTCGAACAGAGGATCGTGACCGGGGATCTGAAGTTCGACAACATCGCGATTGTCTCCCCCAAGTCCACCATCATCTGCACCGTCAAGTCCACGCGCCAGATCGCCGCTCAGATCGCACGTGAAGAGGCCGCCGAAACCGCCGGAGCAACCGAGGAGGCAGCGGAGGCCGCACCCGCAGCAGAGGAGGAAGCGAAGGGCGAGAGCAAGTAACCATCCGCTGATTTCCGTCCGGCATGAATTATCTGATCGCAGGATTGGGAAACATCGGTGCGGAATACGCCTTGACCCGGCACAACATGGGTTTTATGGTATTGGATGCCTGGGCCCAGGCATCCAATGCTGTTTTCCAGACGAAACGCTACGGAGACGTGGCCGAAGTGTCGTTCAAGGGGCGGAAATTCACGCTGCTGAAACCCTCCACCTACATGAACCTCAGCGGAGACGCCGTCCGGTACTGGATCAATGCGCTGAAACTTCCCCTGGAGAACCTGCTGGTCGTGTGCGACGACCTGAATCTGCCTTTCGGGGCCATCCGGATGCGGAAAAACGGGAGCGACGGGGGCCACAACGGCCTCAAGGACATCCAGGCCCTGCTCGAAACGACGGAATATGCCCGGATCCGGATCGGAATCGGGAACAACTTTCCGCGCGGCGGACAGGTCGATCATGTGATCGGCCGGCTGACGCCTGAAGAGCAGGAACAGGTCCCGGAAATCTGCAAGCGGGTGATAGAAGGAATCAAGAATTTTGCAACCATCGGCCCGGACCGGGCGATGAATTTTCTGAACAGCAAGCCCAAAAACGAGCCTGAAGGGGCTTGAATAGCGCTTCTTTTGTGATTTTTTTGGAGAAAATGTTTGTTTATTGTTTTTTTTTGTCTAAATTGCCTGATGTTGAATTGCACGACGAAGGGAAGACTATAACTTTTCAAGAAAAAATATTCAAACATATCTTTCAACTATTCACTTAATATTCAAAAAAATGAAAAAGCTTGTTGCAAAAATCAAGGAAGAGCTTGACACTTTCGTAGTCAATGCCGACGCTCAGATCGAAAAAGGGAACAAAGCCGCCGGTGCTCGCGCCCGCAAGGCCGCTCTCGAACTCATGAAGGATCTCAAGGAGTTCCGCAAGGAGTCTGTAGCAGAAGCAAAGAAATAGTTTCCGACGAAACCTGCGCGACGGCTGCCGGGCACGGCAGCCGTTTTTTTTGCCCTTTCCCACAAATTTTTGAAAATTCTTCGGCACGGATGCAACATTTGCCCCCGGCATTGCATCTAAGTAATAGGTTTAGGTTTTAGTACACGTCTAGAGGACGGGAGCGCGTGAGGCGTTCCCGCCTCTTTTCTTTTTCAGGACAGCGATCCTTTTTCAGGATCATGCGATCACGGCCCGGCGCACACGCAAAAGGCCCGGGGTCAGAGACTCCGGGCCGCAAACCATCTCGGTCGGACCGTCCGTACTACTTCTTCGTGAAATAGTCCTTGGCGACGGCCTCGTCCATCAGCTGCTCCGTGAACACATAAGCCCCCGTCTTCGGCGACTTGTCCATCCGGATGCACTTCACCATGCTTCTCGCGCCCTGCTTGGCGGCGAATTTAGCGACGACTTTCTTTGCCATAGTTCAACTGATTTTACTTGATTTCACGATGTACGGTCACCCTGTGGAGGTAGGGATTGTACTTCTTGCGCTCCAGGCGGTCCGTAGTGTTCTTCTTGTTCTTGGTCGTGATGTACCGGGAGATGCCGGGGACACCGCTTTCCTTCTGTTCGGTGCATTCGAGAATGACCTGCACCCTGTTTCCTTTTGCCTTCTTTGCCATAGTTCAACTGATTTTACACAAGGCCGACATATCCCTTTTCCTGCGCCTCTTTCAGAGCAGCGTCCAGACCCTTCTTCTGAATGTCCTTCATGCCCTTGCAGGAAACCCTGAGTGTGATGTACCGCTGCTCAGCCTCGGACCAGAATTTTTTCCGCTTGAGGTTGATCTCAAAGGTACGTTTGGTGCGAAGCTTTGAATGGGCGACATTGTTGCCGACCATTCGCTTTCTTCCCGTAATTTGACAAACTTTTGCCATGATATTGTACTTTTATATTGATTCAAAATAATTTGCGAAGGGATGCAAATTTCGTCTTTAATTTTCAGAATTGCAAACTTTCTAGACAAATTTGAGAAATCTGCGCCACCGGATGTTGCCCGGGAACTTGCGGTTCCGGTCGGTGGAGAGCCAGACCACCGCCGGTCGTCCGACGATATGGTCTTCAGGAACGAACCCCCAGTACCGTGAGTCCAGGGAATTGTGCCTGTTGTCCCCCATCATGAAATAGTAGTCCTGAGCGAACGTGTAGCTTGTCGTTTCAACTCCGTCGATGAAGATCCGTCCGTCCCCCGACACTTGTAGGTCATGCGCCTCGTACACATCGATGATGCGTCGGTGGAGGGGCAGATTGTCCGCCGTGAGGGTGACTGTGGCGCCCTTCTTCGGAATCCAGACCGGACCATAGTTGTCGCGCGTCCACCGAAAATGCTCCGTGAACGGGAACAGACTCAGGTAGGAATCCGGAAAGTCCGGCGGGAAGACATCGAGATTCGGTTCGATGGCGGTCACGAAGGACCAGCCTTTCACCTCTTCGAGCATTGCGGCCGTGAGCGGGAGGGCGGGATAGCCGGGCAGGCTGCTGTCGAACGAAAGTTCGGCGGTGTTCAGGCCCAGCTTGCCGAGCGTACGTTCGTTGATCCGCTCGCCCTTGGTCGTAACCCTGTAGGTCAGCTGGACGCCCGGGTAGACCTCCTGCTGCTTTCCGTTGACCCAGACAAGTCCGTCCCGCACGGAGAGCGAGTCGCCGGCAACGGCGACGCAGCGCTTCACGTAGTGGTCTTCCTTGTCCATCGGGCGGACGATGATCGGACCCCCGTTCGCGATCGTGTAGTCGCGGCCGGCGTTGCGCACCCATGCGTAGTAGTCCTCCGCCGGGAACCGTGTCAGGACGGTGTCACCGTGCGGGAAGTTGAACACCACGTAGTCTCCCCGTTCCACGCCGCGGAACCCTTTCAGCCTCCTGTATTTGTTCTGGATCAAGGTCGAGTACGACTTGTGTCCGAAGATCACATTGTGGGTGAAGGGTATCGTGAGCGGGGTCTGGGGCACCTTGGGCCCGAACGCCAGCTTGCTGACGAACAGGTGGTCTCCCGTGTAGAGGGAGCTCTCCATCGAAGAGGAGGGGATCTTGAAGGCCTGGAAGAAGAAGATGTTGATGAACGTAACCACGACGACGGCGAAGATGATCGCATCCAGCCAGTCGAGCAGTGCGTTGTGCTTCTCCCCCTCCGCATAGTCCTTCTTCCAGAACAGCCACTTCACCTTGCGGGTGATGTGGTGGTCGAAGATGACCGGGAGGCCGAGAAGCCACCAATAGTTTCCGAGCCAGACGACCCACAACACGTAGAGGATGGACCAGAAAGCCCATCTGCCCCACTTGTTGCGGTATAGTTCCTTCAAGCTCACTTCAGTAGATTATTTCACGGAATTTACGATCGCTTCAAACGCCTGCGGGTTGTTCATGGCAAGGTCGGCGAGGACCTTGCGGTTCAGCGCGACGCCGCTCTTGGCGAGTTTGCCCATGAACTGGGAATAGGTGATCCCGTACTGGCGCACACCGGCGTTGATGCGCTGGATCCAGAGGGCGCGGAAATCGCGCTTCTTGTTCCGGCGGTCACGATACGCATAGGTGAGGCCTTTCTCGTAGGTGTTCTTGGCTACAGTCCAGACATTCTTCCTGGAAAGAAAATTACCGCGCGTTCTCTTGAGAATCTTCTTGCGGCGAGCCCTCGAGGCTACTGAATTTACTGATCTTGGCATGATACGAACTTTTTAATTACAGGACGAGAAGCTCTTTCACCCGCTTTACATCGGCCTTGTCGAGGATAGCGAAATGATTCAGATTTCTTTTCTGCTTCTTTGTCTTCTTGGTGAGGATGTGGCTGTGATAAGCGTGCTTCCTCATGATTTTTCCCGATCCGGTAAGCTTGAATCGCTTTTTGGCACCGGAGTTGGTCTTAAGCTTTGCCATTGTTTTGTACAATTAATGAATGAATATGTATTCCGCAACACTGCGGTTTACTTCTTTTTTACAGGCGCGATCACCATCGTCATCCGCTTCCCTTCGAGGGAGGGCATGTTCTCCGCTCTTCCATATTCCTCCAGCTCCACCGCGAACCGCAGCAGCTGCTTCTCCCCCTGGTCGGCGAACATGATGGAACGCCCGCGGAAGAAAATGGTGGCCTTCACCTTGGAGCCTTCTTCGAGGAACTCCCGGGCATGCTTCAGTTTGAACTGGAAGTCATGCTCGTCGGTGTTCGGACCGAAGCGGATCTCCTTCAGGACGATCTTCGAAGCGTTCTGCTTCATCTCCTTGGCCTTCTTCCGCTGCTGGTACAGGTACTTCTGGTAGTCCAGAATCTTGCACACGGGAGGATCGGCCTTGGCGCTGATTTCCACGAGGTCCAGTTCCAGCTCGTCCGCAAGCTGGCGCGCTTTCGAGATGGGGACGATTCCCTGTTCAGGAATGTTGTCGCCGACCAGACGGACCTGAGGAGCGGTGATCTCCTCGTTGATGTTGAGCTCGTCCTCCGCCTTCTGGCGGACGAACGTACGCGGACCGCGGGGCCCGGCGGGTTTGGGACCGGAGTTCGGTCTGAAAGTGGACGGTCTGGAACCTCCGAAGTGTGGTCTTGGCTTGAAAGGCATCTGCGCTTGTTTAAAATCTCCTATAAATCTACTAAAATTCAACTTGGACAACCAGTCTAGGAAAGTTCCTCCGCAACCGCGGCGCGGAACCATTCCAGGAACTTGTCCACCTTCATCGTGCCGGCATCGGCACCCTCCCTCCTGACGGAAACCGTGCCGTCGGCGACTTCTTTTTCGCCGATAATCACGATCACAGGCACTCTCAGCAGCGAGATCTCGCGAATCCGCTTTCCGAGCGTTTCGTTCCTGTCGTCAATAGAGGCACGAATATCGGAATTATTCAGCAATCCGCAAACTTTTTTTGCAAAATCTGCATATTTCTCGCTGATAGGCAGGACTTTAACCTGATCGGGGCTGAGCCAGAGCGGCAGGTGGCCGGCGGTGTGCTCCAGCAGCACGGCGGTGAACCGCTCGATGGAGCCGAACGGCGCCCGGTGGATCATGACCGGACGCTTCTTGGATCCGTCCGCGTCGGTATATTCCAACTGGAAG
>CABTXO010000059.1 GCA_902488725.1 uncultured Bacteroidales bacterium | reverse complement strand
CGATGTTGAAGAAGTTGCTGCTTCCGGTGTACGTGTAGGTGCCTGCCGGGATGGACTTGTTGCTGGAGCCTTTGAAAAGGTTGCCCGAGCACAGGACGTTTTTCGCAGCGGTGTGGAAGGAGAGATTTCCGTAGTACCCGATCAGGCTGTTATCAAAGAAGATAATGTTATAATAATACGTTCCGCCGTAGGCATTGGCGATGATCAAGGCATCGACGACCTCATGCTTTTTGCCGCGATATTCGATGTAGTTCTTAGGCTCGACCGTGAAGGTGACGACCTTTGAAAGTTTGTTCCCGTATCGGTCCTTGTAGTTGAATGTGACCGTCGCCGTTCCCGTGCCTACCGGAGTGACTTTGAACAGGAAATGGGAATCGCTTCCGTATCCGAACACGATGTGCTCCGTTTTGACGACGGAAGGATTGGAATTGGTAAAGGGCATATCTGGCGGGTTCTGACAAAATACGTCCTGGCCCTTTGTCTTGTTGTGGGGGATTAAGTACAGAGATTCTCCTCCCTTCAACATCGTATAGGAGGAGGCTGCCTCTTTCCCCGTATTGTTGTCCTTGAGAATGTACGTGTACACCGGACCTTTCACGTTGACATTGCAGACGAAGGTCATTCCGTAGCACGTGAAGGTGACCTTTGAGGAACCGGTCTTGAGGGCTTTCAGGGTGTAATCCTGCGTATTGAAAGCGTCGGTCTTGAGGACGGCCGGATCGGAGGATGTCACTTTGAAATTGGAGGGGTTCACATACGCCTTCTTCGCATTGTTCCAAATCTGGAATTTCAGGACATTGTTTGTGATGCTTCCCATCACGTAGTCCAAGGTGACGCCGGCAGCAGCCTGATTGTAGCGCAGTTCGAGGCTGTAGTCCGAGACGTTCACGGTGCAGGAGAAAGACTCTCCCGAGACCGTGATGGTGGCTTTTCCGGCTTTGACGGCGGACACTTTTCCCGTCTGGTCTACGAAGGCAATCGATTCGGCGGAGGACTGCCAGATCACCTTCTTGTTTTCGGCATTGCTCGGGCTGACCGTACAGCTGAGCCGGGCTTCATCCCCTTCTGTCAGCGTCAGGCTGCTCTGGTCCAGGGAGACACCGGATACACTGACTTTCTCGGGTTCTTTCGGTTCTTCTTTGCCGCAGAACTAGAAGGAAACCGCGGCGATGGCGAAGGCCGTCAAGGCATACAGAATTTTTCGCATGGCTGTTTCGTAGTTGGTAATGACAATGCTTGTTTGCACCCCATAAGCGGGATACTACAAAATTGCAAACTATTTCCGTTCCAGGCAATCGTAAGAAATATGGATTTCCATCTCCATGTTTTGTCCGGAAGATCGGATTCCGAGCTCTTCGGATCCGACTGGCGAGGGAAGGGTCAGAGGGTGATGATGCCGTGTTTGAAGGCCCAGCGGACCAGATCAACGGAAGAAGTGATTCCGAGTTTCTTGAATATGTTGTTCTTGTGGGTGTTGACCGTGCTCGGCGCAATCGAAAGCTGTTCCGAGATGTCCTTGGCGGACAATCCTTGGATGCACAGCTTGATGATTTCGTTTTCCCGGTCCGTGAAGTCTGCGGGAACATCCCGCTTGGCCAGCCGCACATCCCGGATGATTTTGGAGATGTCCTTTCCGTAGTATTCCGCCCCTTCGTACACATATTCAATGGCCGTGAAAAGTTCCCGTGTCGGAACCATCTTGCTGACGAAACCATCAATGCCGATCTGCAGGAGACGGGTAATGGTCTCCTCGTCGGTCTCGGCGGAAAGCACCAGAATCCGGATGTCGTTGCCTTCTTCCCGCAGACGGCCGGCGATGTCCACCCCGGAACCGTCGGGCAGGATGATGTCCAGCAGCAGGATGTCCGGATGCGTCTCCGGAAACAGTGTCCAGAAGGCGGCCTCGGAATCGGCGATTCCGACGACATCGAAGATCCCTTCCGCCCGGGAAAGGGCGGTCTGCAGTCCGATTCTCACCAACGGGTGATCCTCGACGATGAACACTTTGATCGGATCAGCCATTGCTGCGTCCCTCCTTGTTGACGGTGAAGGAGAAACAGGAACCCTTTCCCTCCTGGCTGGAGGCCGACAATGAACTCCCCGCCAGCGCGAGCATCTCGCGGCTCACCAGCAGGCCGAGTCCGCTGCCCGGCTCGCCTGCCGTACCGCGGGAAGAAATCTGCCGGGTGGTCATCATCAGTTCGGAGAGCCGGGCTGCATCGATCCCCGTTCCATGGTCAGTCACCGACACCCGGATGCGGTCCTTTCCTTCATCGGTCGCATCGAGCTCGATACGGCCGCCTTTGAAAGAAAATTTGATGGCGTTGCACACCAGGTTCCGGACAACGGTGGACAGGATGTTCCGGTCGGCAAAGGCCTGCAGGGCGGGGTCGATCCGGTTGTCCAGGAGCACCTTTTTCAGGTTCATCTGTTCCTGCATCGCGGACACGGCCTCCTCCACCACGCACCGCAACGGAATGTTCAGCGGCTCGTACTTGATCTTGCCGGCACCCAGACGGGACCAGTTCAAAAGACCCATCAGCAGATCCAGCAGCGAGGAGGAAGATTTGGAAAGTTCCTTGCATTGTTCGAAGATTGTCTCCCGTGGAAGGGTGTCAAAATTGTCGACCAGCATGTCCAGCAGCTTGCTCTGGGAAGAGACGGGATTTTTCAGGTCGTGGCTGATGATGGAGATGAACTTGTTCTTGATGGCGGCGATGTCAGCCAGTTCCTTGTTCCGTTTTCGCTGCAAGACCGCATACCGCATCATCAGGAAAGTGGCTACAAGCAGCAACAGAACGACCAGCAGGGAAGTGAAGAGCACGATGCGCTTGCTGTTGGCCTCCATTTCCTTTTCATGGACCGCCTTGTCCAAGGCAATCTGGTTCCGCTCCTGTTCGTAGCGGATCCGGCTCTGTGTAACCTCATGTCCGCTGCGCTGCGCGGCGGAGGAGTCCTGGTACATGCGGCAGAGCTCCGACTCCGCAAGGGCTTTCCGGAAATGGCCCTGCCGTTTGTAAAGTTCGGAGAGGCTGCCGTGGATGTCCTGCAGATGGCCGTAGGAGTGGTTCCCGGCCACCAAGGCTTCAGATTCCAAGAGAAATTTCTTCGCTAGCGGGTAATTCCCTTTCTGAATATAAACCCATCCCAGATCGCTGGTGGCTTTGGCCAGATTCCACTTGTCCTCGGCTTTCGTCAGCACGTCATACGCCTTGAGATGCCATTCTTCTGCCTCGTCGATCTTGCCCTGAATCATCGCCAGCTGTCCCAGCTGGTTGTAGCAGATACCGACCCCGCTCAGGGAACCGGATTTCCGGTCGTGTTCCAGCGCGCGGTTGTACATCACGTAGGCGGAGTCGAACTGATTCCGGTACTCGTAGATGGAACCGATGGTGTTCCAGTTCATCGCCTGTCCGAGTTCGTTTCCGATGACTTCGTCCAGCGCAAGGGAGCGGCGGAAGTAATTCTCCGCCTCGGCACCATCGTTGAGATACTTGTACAAGTTGCCCAGGCCGTTCAGAATGTAGGAACGCTGCCGCATGCCTTCATGCGAATCCTTGTCGGGGTCCTCTTCGGAAATCATGAGCGCTTCGAACAGGTAGTCCGAAGCCGTGGAAAAGGCCCCCATCCGGCGGCAGTTGGTCGCCAGGCTGACCAAGGTGTTCACGTACTCCCGGTTGTCGCCCGCCCGCTTGAGCACGGAGGCGGACTGCTGATACCAGTGGATCGCACGGACATATTCACTGCGGAGATTGTGGAACTTGCCGATTCCGGCCAGGGTCATGCCGACCGCGACGCTGTCGCCGTTCTCCCGATAGGCGGCCAGCGCTTCCTTGAGTTTCGTCGAATCCCGGGAGATGCGGAGAATGTCTTTCCGGACCGAGTCGGGCGGCATGATGACACCCTTCGCTTCCGCAACCTGACCGGAGGAGACGAAGAGACCTGCAAGGAGGGATAGCGTCGCCGCAACGAACTTCATAAGTGGTTTTCCCCGCATGGGATGATAGGCTTATTTTATATTACCCCAACAAATATACAAAAAAACTGGATGAATTGATTTTTTTGTGCGAAACTGCTAATTTTACGACATCGAAGTCTCAGACATGAAGAAATACGGAAAAATACTGGTCGTCGACGACAACGCCGGGATCCGCGCAGCCTTGAAAATCCTGCTGCCGATGTGGTTCGAGGCCGTGGAACTGCTGCCTTCTCCCGCCCGGCTGATGACCACGGTGCGCACGTTCAAGCCCGATGTGGTGCTGCTGGACATGAATTTCAACACGGACATCAACACCGGCAACGAGGGACTTTTCTGGCTCGGCGAGCTGAAGCAGGACAATCCTGCGCAGAAGGTCGTGCTGTTCACCGCCTATGCGGACATCTCGCTGGCCGTGGAAGGCATGAAGCGCGGTGCCTTCGACTTCATCGTGAAGCCCTGGGAGAACGACAGACTGCTCGCGATCCTGGAAAAGGCGGTGCAGGAGCGCGGGAAGGAGCCGGCCGCTTCCGGGCACGGTCCGGAACCGGCGGAAGTGCGGATGTATTGGGGCGCATCGGAGGCCATGACGGCCCTGCGGAAAACGCTGGAGAAGATCGCTCCGACCGATGCGACGATTCTCATCACCGGTGAGAACGGTACCGGAAAGGACCTGCTCGCCCGGGAGATCCACGACCGCTCCGACCGGAAGGACCGCCCGATGGTAAACGTGGACGCCGGGGCCATCCCGGAAACCCTCTTCGAAAGCGAACTCTTCGGCCATGTCAAGGGCTCGTTCACGGATGCCTACACCGACCAGATCGGGAAATTCGAGCAGGCGGACCACGGAACCCTTTTCCTGGACGAGATCGGGAATATTCCCCTGCCGATGCAGGCCAAGCTGCTGCGGGTCCTTCAGAACCGGCGGGTAACCCGGCTGGGCGACACGAAAGCGGTGCCGGTGGACATCCGGCTGATCTGCGCCACGAACCGGGACCTGGCGGCCCTGGTCGCGGAGGGCAGCTTCCGTGAAGACCTGTATTACCGGATCAACACCCTTCACCTGCACCTTCCCGCACTGCGGGAACGGCCGGAAGACATCGTGCCGCTCGCGGAAATATTCATCCGGCAGTTCAACCGCAAGTACCGCCGGGAGGTCGCCGGCATCACGCCGGAAGGCCAGGCCGCCCTGCGGGGCTGCTCCTGGAACGGCAATATCCGCGAACTGCGGAACTGCATCGAGAAAGCGGTCATCCTCTCCGAACATGCCGAACTGACGCCCGAGGAGCTGCAGGTGCCGGAGGGCACGGCGCAGACGGCCGGTTCCTGCGGGCAGGTGGAGACCCTGGAGGAAGCCGAGGAAAAGGCGATCCGCGCGGCGATGGAAAAATATTCCGACAACCTTTCGATGGTCGCGAAGGCGCTGGACATCAGCCGTCCCACGCTCTACAGCAAACTCAAGAAATACGGGATATGAGCGTCCTGAAGAAGCTCAACTACATGCTGGATGCCCTCGAGGACAAGGAAACCAATTTCCGTTTCGAGGAAGGGGGGCGGGGCGGAAAACGCGTCAACCGGACCCTCAACCGCATCCGGGTCCTGTTCGAGAAGGAGAAGGCGGAGGTGCGGGCGCAGGAGGCTTACTACGGCCAGATGCTGGACCAGGTCCGGACGGGCGTGGTGGTCGTGGAGGCCCCGCCGCCGGAAGCGCGGCGACACAACGCCCAGGTACTGTACCTGAACCGCCGCGCGCAGGTCCTGCTGGGCGTGTCCTCGCTCAGCACGCTCAAGCAGCTGGAGAACATCAGCCCCTCGTTGTACGAAGCTTTCTCCAAAGTGGAGGAGGGGGCCGATCAGAAAGCCTCGTTCTACACCGAGCGCGCCCAGGTCAACCTGTCCCTCGCCGCGACCGCCGCCCGGATCGAAGGACAAGCAGTCAAGGTCGTGACCCTGAACGACATATCGGCTGCGATCGAGGAAAACGAAACGGAATCCTGGACCCGGCTCATCCGGGTGCTGACCCATGAGATCATGAACACGGTCACCCCGATCGCGTCCCTCTCGGATGCCCTGCTCAACTCCGTCGGACCGGACGGCAAGGTCTTGGCCCCCGAAGACCTGCGCGCCGGACTGGAGACCATCTCCGCCTCGTCGCACGGGCTCATCAAGTTCGTGAATTCCTACCGCGGACTCACCCGGGTGCCCGCTCCGGTCAAGAAGGCTTTCATGGTCCGGGAACTCGTCGAGAAGGTGCTGGATCTGAGCGCACAAGCCCTCAAGGAAGGAGGGACGGAAGCGTCGTTCGTGGAGAAGACCGAAGATGTACTGCTCTACGCCGACGAAGGACAGATCTCCCAAATCCTGATCAACCTCGTGAAAAATGCCGTCCAGGCCGGTGCAAGGCAGATCCGGATCACGGCCGACCTCGACATCCGCGACTCCGTGGTCATCGAGGTCGCGAACGACGGCGCGCCGATCAGTCCGGCGAGCCAGGAAGAGATCTTCATCCCGTTCTTCACCACGAAACAGGATGGAAGCGGCATCGGGCTCTCCCTCTCCCGGCAGATCATGCGGCTGCACGGCGGTACCCTCCGCCTGGCCCGTTCCGACGACAAGGGAACGGTCTTCTCGCTCCTGTTCCGGTGAGGAGGCGCCTTTCCGATACGATTCCGACACGATCCGTCCGCCCCTTGGGAGAATTCCCTAAAATCGCTATCTTTGACCCAATCCCCGCGTGCATGAACAGATTGATGTCCACATACCGATGAAAACACAGAATCGATTGCTGCTCTGCCTGGCCCTCGCGGTCGCGGCGCTGACCCTGAACGGCTGTCTGGCCGGAAAGTACATGTGCAACTATGCCCTCCTCCCGGAGGAGCACGGCAACGACCTGGCGGGGGACCGCCGGAAGACCGAGGAACGCTATCCCGGCATCATCAAGTGGTACGACACCCTCCACGACGGCGGCATATTCAAAGACACCACGATCGTCGGCGAGGGCGGCTACAAGCTCCATGCGGTGTACGCTCCGGCCGCGAAACCCGCTGCGGCGAACGGCTGTGCGATCGTCATCCACGGCTACACCGACAACCACATCTGCTTCCTGAATCTGGTGCGGATGTACCGCGACGACCTGAACTACAACGTGCTGGTGCCGGACCTGCACTACCACGGCCTCTCTGAAGGCCGGGCGGTGCAGATGGGCTGGCTCGACCGGCTGGACATCATCCGCTGGATCGCGGTTGCCCACAACGTATGGCAGGACGATTTCATGGTCATCCACGGTGTGTCGATGGGCGGGGCCACCACCATGATGGTGAGCGGCGAGACGCTGCCTGACTATGTCCGCGCCTTCGTCGAGGACTGCGGCTATTCCTCGGTCTGGAACCAGTTCGCCCACAACCTGAAGGACCAGTTCCACCTGCCGCCCTTCCCGGTCCTGACCAGCGCCAGCATCGTCTGCAAGCACCGCTACGGCTGGAGCTTCAAGGAGGCTTCTTCGCTCGGCCAGCTGGCTAAGTGCGACCGGCCGATGCTGTTCATCCACGGGGAGAAGGACGACTTCGTGCCGACCGCCGACGTGTACAAGAACTATGCGGCCAAGACGAAGGGCTACAAGGAGATGTGGCTCGCCCCCGGTTCCGCCCATGCCATGGCCTGGAAAGACCATCCCGCCGACTACACCGAACATGTCCGCACCTTCCTCGCGAAAGCCCGGAACCTCTAATCCAGGAATATGAACAAATCCATTCTCGCCGCTCTGCTGGCCATCGTCCTTCCGCTATCCGCGCTCGCGCAGGAAGAGCCGGAAAAGAAAATCAAGAAAGGCTGGACTGTGAGTCTCCTTCCCTGTGCCACCTACTCCACCGACCTGGGCTTCCAGTACGGAGCATTCGGGGACGTGTACAATTTCGGCAACGGGGACACCTATCCGGACCCGCTGCACAAGTTCAGCTGGGAGGTCTCCCACTTCACCAAGGGAAGGACCCGCTTCTACCTGGCCTACGATTCCAAGTACCTGATCCCGAAGATGCGGGTCACGGCGTCGGCCTTCTACATGGACGACCCGTTCTACAGTTTCTACGGCTTCAACGGCCTTGCGACGGAGTACGATCCCGCCCTGATGTCGAACAAGGAAACCAAGGTGGCCTGGTATTCCATGAAGCGGAACATCCTGAAGCTGGTGGCCGGTCTGCAGGGCCGGATCGTCCCCGGCCTGAAATGGGCCGGCGGCCTCAGTTACTGGAAATTCAACGAGGGGACGTTCGGGGAACGCTACGGCTACGACACGGAGAACACCCTCTACAACCGCTACCGCGCCACCGGCGTCATCAAGGAGAACGAGGCGGCCGGCGGGCAGCGGCTGGAGGTGAAAGCCGGCCTGGTCTACGACCGGGACGGCCTGATTTCCGTCATGGGGGCCAAGGAATATGCCGACTT
>CABTXO010000058.1 GCA_902488725.1 uncultured Bacteroidales bacterium | reverse complement strand
GCGCCCCGCCCATCCCTTTGTCGAAGCAGTCGGGAAGCCGAAGTACCACAAGGGCCTGTCGGGTCGCAACATCGCCCTCTGGCAGAGCCACGGACGCTACTACGAAGAAAAAACCCAACGCTGGGAATGGCAGCGGGCCCCGGTCTTCCAGACCGTCGAAGACATGTACACCCAGAGCTATGTGCTTCCCTTCCTCATCCCCATGCTGGAGCATGCGGGCGCCTACGTCATGACCCCGCGGGAGCGGGACATCCAGTCCCGGGAAATCGTGGTGGACAATGATCCGGCCTTCTCCGGACAGCGCACGGCGGGTACGAGAATCACGGGGAACTATTCCGAAAAAGGCGGGTGGAAAGATGCCGGGACGGGCTTTGCCGACGCGAAACCGACCTACACCGGCACGGAGAATCCCTTCCGGATGGGCACCGCCCGGAAGGCGGACTGCCAGGTCGGCAAGCGGGACAAGCCCGCCGAAGCCCGCTGGGTGCCGGATGTCCCAGAACAGGGGGAATATGCCGTGTACATCTCCTACAAGAGTCTGCCGAACAGCACGGACTGCGCCCGCTACACCGTCCGCCACCGCGGGGGCAGCAGCACCTTCGTCGTCAACCAGCGGATCGGCGGCGGCACCTGGATCTACCTGGGCACCTTCGATTTCGACAAGGGCACGGACGGCTGCGTGGTTCTGGACAACGCCGCGCCGGAAGGCCGCAAGAACCCCAGGAAAGCCGTGGTCACGGCCGATGCCGTCCGCTTCGGTGGCGGCATGGGCAAGATCGCCCGCGGACCGAAGGATATTCCCGTGTCTGAATATGCCCCCTCGGGGCTGCCTTCCTTCGCCGAAGGAGCCTTCTACTGGATGCAGTGGGCCGGGGCGGACACGACTCTGCTGAAACTGCACGAAGACGACTACACGTCCGACTACGCCGACCGGGGGGCCTGGGTGGGCTGGATGTCGGGCGGATCCCGCACCAACCCGAACGGATCCGGGCTGGGCATCCCGATCGATCTTTCCCTCGCCTTCCACACGGATGCGGGCACCACGCCGGACGATTCGATCATCGGGACCCTCTCCATCTACACCCTCCTGGCGGACGGGGAACGGAAACTGCCGAACGGCGAGGACCGGATGCAGCAGCGCACTTTCGCCGACTACACCCAGACGCAGATCGTCGAGGACATCCGCAGCTCCTTCGATCCGCAGTGGAGCCGGCGCGGCCTCTGGGACCGCTCCTACAGCGAAAGCCGCACGGCCACCGTCCCCGCCATGCTGCTGGAACTGCTCTCCCATCAGAATTTCGCGGACATGAAGTACGGGCTCGATCCGGCCTTCCGCTTCGCGGTGAGCCGGGCCGTGTACAAGGGCATGCTGAAATACCTGAGCAGCCGGTACGGCTGTCACTACGCCGTGCAGCCGCTTCCGGTCCATGCCTTCGCGACCAACTTCCGCACGCGGCCCCGTCCGGGAGAATCCGCCCGCGTCCGCCTCAGCTGGAAACCCACCCCGGATCCGCTGGAGGCGACCGCCGATCCGGACGGCTATCTGCTGTACACGCGGATTGACGACGGTCCGTTCGATGACGGCCGGGAACTGCAGGACACCTACGCCTCCGGCGAATCGGTGTGCACGGATCTGGCCATCGAACCGGGTCATGTCTACAGCTACCGCATCGTCGCCTTCAACGACGGCGGCGAGAGTTTCCCGTCGGAGACGCTGAGCATCGGCGTCCCGGCTTCCGGGAACGGCCAGACGGTCCTCGTCGTGAACAACTTCACCCGCGTTTCGCCGCCCGCCTGGTTCGACACGCCTGACTATGCCGGCTTCGACGACGGGCTCGATGCGGGCGTGCCGTATATTCAGGAAATCAACTACATCGGCGATCAGTACCAGTTCCGGCGCGAACTGCCCTGGACCGATGACGACAGCCCCGGCTTCGGCGCTTCCTACACGGACCAGGCCGGGAAAATCGTCCCCGGCAACACCTTCGACTTCACCGGCATCCACGGAAAGGCCCTGCTGCACGCCGGCTACGCCTTCCATGCAGCGTCGATGGAAGCCTTCGCCGCCGACTTCTTCGTCGCCGACGGGGCCTGCGCCGTGGATCTGCTCTGCGGCAAACAGGTGACCACGCCGGTGGGAGCCGGACGGAAACCGGCCCGGTTCTCCGTGTTCCCCGTGGAGCTGCAGCGGGCCCTGAAACGCTTCACGGCCGGCGGCGGGCATTTGCTCGTGTCCGGTGCGAACATCGGCACGGATGTCTGGGACAAGGTGTTCCCCGTCCAGCTGGACAGCGCGTACCTTGCGGACACGAAGACCTTCATCGAGACCACCCTGGGCTACCGCTGGCTCACGAACTACGCCACGCGGTCGGGGACGGTGTGGCCGATGCGCAATGCACAGCTCGACCTGAGCGGTGCGGTCGGCCGGATCGGCTATTACCGGGAACGGAACGACCGGATCTACAACGTGGAATCGGCCGACGGCATCCTGCCCGCCTCGGAACAGGCGCACACGGTGCTGCGCTACACGGACACCAACATTTCGGCTGCCACCTGCTTCGAAGGGAACGGGTACCGGACGGTCTGCCTGGGCTTTCCGCTCGAAGTGATCCGCGAGCCAGCGGACCTGGACGCCCTGGTCGGCAGCCTCATGAACTATCTAACCACACATACGGAATGACAAAAAGAGAATCTGAACTCATCGCACTCCTGCACAAGGAAGTGAAGCCTGCGCTCGGCTGCACCGAGCCGATCGCCGTGTCGCTTGCGGTCTCCAAGGCCGTCGAAGTGCTGGCGCAACATTGCTCCGACTGCAAACCGGGCTGTCCCCTGTGGCGGCTGACCGCCGCGTTCCGGATCCGGGTCGCCGGCAGCGGCAACATCCTGAAGAACGGAATGGGCGTCGGCATCCCGGGGACCGACATGATCGGCCTGGACATCGCGGCCGCCCTCGGGGCGGTCTGCGGCAACTCCGCCTACGGACTCGAGGTGCTGAAAGACATCTCCGACGGAGCGATCGCACGGGCAAAAGATCTGGTCCGCAACAAACAGGTCGTTCTGGAAACCGCCGACACCTCCCACTTGTTGTATGTCCGGGCATCCGTCCGGCTGGAAGGTGCGTCCGAGGAAGCCGTGGCCGTGATCCAGGACGATCACGACCGCATCGTGGAGACCCGCTACGGGGACCGGTTGCTGGAAAGCACGGAGCCGGGCACCGCCGCAAGATCCCTCGACAAGAGCGGGGAGGAATATCACCTGACCGTGCGCGAAATCTACGACTTCGCGACCACGGCCGACGACGCGGACATCGCCTTCATTCTGGAGGACAGGACCCTGAACCTGGCCCTCGCATTGGAAGGGATGAAGGGAGACTACGGGCTGGGGGTCGGCAAGGCCATCCGCGAGAACCAGTGCGAAGTGTTCGGAGACGACTTCATGAGCTTCGCCATGGGCATGACCGCAGCGGCATCCGACGCGCGGATGGCAGGATGCAAACTGCCCGCCATGAGCAATTCCGGCAGCGGGAACCAGGGCATTACCGTGAGCATGCCCGTGATCGCCTATGCACAGAAATACGGAGTCGAGGACAAGCAGCTCGCACGGGCGCTGATCCTGAGCAACCTGGTCGCGATCCACATCAAGCACTATCTGGGCAAGCTGTCCGCCCTCTGCGGCTGCGTGATCGCCTCGACCGGCTCCGCCTGCGGGCTGGTGTACCTGCAGGGCGGCTCCTACGAGCAGGTCTGCGCCGCCATCAAGAACATGATCGGGAACATCACCGGAATGGTCTGCGACGGAGCGAAGGTCGGATGCGCGATGAAGGTGGCTTCCGGTGTGTCGAGCGCAGTCCAGTCCTGCGTGCTGGCCCTCCGGGGCACCTGCATCCGGGAAACCGACGGAATCATCGAAAAGGACATCGAAAAGACGATCCGGAACCTGGGCAGGATCGGTTCGTCGGGCATGCAGTCGACGGACCGGCTGATTCAGGAGATCATGCTTCGCAAATAATCTAGTTCTCCTTGATCACGCCGGCCTTCGCGATGAGCCGCAACAACTCTTCGCGGAGCTTGTACTGGTAGTCCTTCTGATCCAACGAGGCAATATTTTTCTTCACCAGGTCATAGGCCATATTGTAGGAAGCGGAACCGGAATATTCAGAATGCCGGAGCAGCATGCCGTAAGCCGCGATCCCTGCCGCGAGACTCAGGTTGGGCGTGGACAGGGTGCCGTCCGAGGTCGTGACCGACTTCTCCAGGGCGACGCTCGCCTCACCCAGTTGTTTCTTGTAGCGGAAGCCAAACCGGGCGACCGGCTTGCGCGGCCGGGTTCCCCAGTCTTTGCCCGGGATAATTTCATAAAGGGCCGTGATGGTCTGGCCGGCACCGATTTCCCCGGCATCCTTCCGGTCGTTCTTGAAGTCGTCCTCCTTCATAACCCGGTTTTCGTAGCCGATCAGCCGGTAGCTGCTCACCATCGTGGGATCGAAGGTCACCTGCGCCTTCCCGTCGTTCGCCACCGCCAGGAAGCGCGCCCGCTCGTTCACGAACACCTTCGTCATCTCCCCTTCCGAGTCGATGTACTGGTATGTCCCGTTCCCCTTGTTGGAGACCGTCTCCATCATCGCGTCGTTGAGGTTGCCGAGGCCGAAACCGCAGACCGTCAGGTAGATGCCTTTCTGCGCATAGTTCTGCACCAGTTCCAGGATCGCGTCGGTGGACGTTTCACCCACGTTGAAATCCCCGTCGGTACCCATGATCACGCGGTTGTTCCCGCCTTCGATGAAATTCTTCAGGGCTTCCTCGTAGGCCATCCGCATGCCGGCTCCGCCAGCCGTCGATCCGTAGGCGGTCAATTCGCCGATCGCCGCCTTGATCTTGGCGGCCTCGCTCGCCGGAGTGGATTCCAGCACCTTGCGGACGCCGCTCGCGTACGTGACGATGGCGATCCGGTCCTTCGGGTTGAGATAGTCCACCAGGGTCTTCAGGCTGGACTGCAGCAGCGGCAGCTTGTCCTCCGAGCCCATCGAGCCCGACACGTCGACCAGGAACACGAAATTGGCTACCGGTGCCTTGCCCGCTTCGATCGCCTGTCCCTTGATGCCCAGCCGCATCAAGCGGTGCTCCCGGTCCCAGGGGCAGGGACCCACTTCGGAATTGATGGCCACCAGGTTCCCGTCGGAGGGGTCCTCATAGTCAAAGGTGAAGTAGTTCAGGAACTCTTCGATCCGGACCGATTCCTTGTTCGGGTGACATCCTTCCATGATGTTCCGGCGCATGTACGCATACGAAGCGCCGTCCGCATCCACGGAAAAAGTCGAGACCGGAGCCTTTTCGGTGTCCAGGAAGGGGTTGTCCGCAAATGCGGAAAACTGGTCGCCGGACGGTGTTTCAGGCGGAATCTGATACAGGCCGTTTTCACTGTACGCAGGCAGGTAGCCTGCGTTTTTCGTGGCACAGGCAGACACGAGGCCAGCAAGAATGGCTGCCGAAGCCGCCAGCATAAAGGAATGTTTCATCGCTGATTTGTTTAGGGGTTTCAAAGTAGCGGGACTTCACAGATACAAATGCGGGGTGTCGAAAACCTTGCACGGCGGAAGCGAAAGTTTCTGGATTTTTTTGCGTACCGGAAGAATATTCCTATTTTTGTTTACGCACACAGCAAACAACCAAACGTTCATATCATGAAAATCCTATCTGTCTTCAGCGCGGCCCTCCTCGCCGCTGCCGTCCTCGCAGGCTGCCGTCAGCCGCAGGCCACCCTCACGAAATCCGGTTTGAAGCCCGCGGATTTCGACACCCTCTACAACGGGAAACAGATCGCCCTGTTCACCCTCACCAACAGCAAGGGCATGGAAGTCTGCATCACCAATTTCGGCGGCCGCATCGTGTCCGTGATGGTGCCGGACAGGCAGGGCGCCTTCCGCGATGTCGTGCTGGGCTTCGACAGGATCGCGGACTATCTCCCCGATCGGAACGATTCGAATTTCGGGGCGCTTATCGGCCGTTACGGCAACCGGATCAAACTGGGCCGGTTCAGTCTGGACGGGAAAGACTATCAGCTGCCGCAGAACAACAACGGGCACTGCCTGCACGGCGGCCCGGACGGCTGGCACTATCAGATCCTGTCCGTGCTGGACGCGGATTCCAAGCACGTGAAGTTCGAGCGCCTCGCCCCGGACGGAGAAGCCGGATTCCCGGGCAACATCGAGGCGACCGTCACCTACACCCTCACCGAGGACAACGCGATCGACATCCGCTATGAAGCCACGACGGACGCTCCGACGATCCTGAATCTGACCAACCATTCCTATTTCAACCTCGCGGGAGACCCGGGGAAACACAGCGTATGCGACGACGAACTCTACCTCAACGCATCCAACTTCACGCCGGTCGACAGCACCCTCATGACCACCGGGGAGATCCTCCCGGTCGCGGGCACGCCGCTCGACTTCACGGCCTCGAAACGGATCGGACAGGACATCGGATCCGATTTCGACCAGATCGTCTATGGTAGGGGCTATGACCATAACTTCGTGCTGGACACGAGGGGAGATGACACGGCCGTCGCCGTGGAGTGCTACTGTCCTGAAAGCGGAATCGATCTGAAAGTGTACACGAACGAGCCGGGCATGCAGGTCTATTCCGGAAACTTCCTCGACGGTACCGTGATCGGCAAAAAGGGCGTCGCCTACCCGCTGCGCTCGGCCATCTGCTTCGAGAGCCAGAAGTACCCGGACTCCCCCAACAAACCGGAATGGCCGTCACCCGTCCTCCGTCCCGGCGAGACCTACGACAGCCACTGCGTCTACGCCTTCTCGGTCCGCTGACCCCGGCGCAGCACGCTGCTCAATCGATCCGCTCCGGGCGGAACAGCTACGTGACCGCCGCTTCGACCTTCCGGGGCGAACGCAACGGGGACATATTCAAAGACTGCCGGCTCACGGCGGATCCGGGCGTCGACCACGTCTCCCTCGGCCGGCGCCGGCACTGCGCAGTGCGTCTCCCGGCCGCACGGGCTGACGGAGGAGCAGGCGGCAGCCTGCACCTTCGAAGATGTCATGTCGAACCCGGAAGCCGCTTCCGCCCGGAATCCTTGCGAGAGCCAGGAGCCCAAATGAACGTTTTTTCTTATCTTTGTGGATCGAGCAATTTCGGAAACAGTAACAGCATCACAATATGGCAAGTGTCAAGACATCATTCGCAGGACTGGAACTTCGTTGTCCGGTCATCGTCGGCAGCTGCAGCCTCACGGCCTCCGTGCCCAACCTCGTCAAATATGAACAGGCCGGCGCAGGCGCCGTGGTCCTCAAATCCCTGTTCGAGGAGAGCATCGCCCGGGAAATGGACAGCATTGGAGACCTGGGCGACCATCCCGAGGCCTTCGACTATGTGTTCAACAGCCTTGGATCCAAGCTGGTCACCGACTACCTGGATCTGATCCGCGAAGCGAAGGCGGCCGTCCGCATCCCCGTGATCGCGTCGATCGCCTGCCATTCCGACGGGACATGGACGGAATATGCCAAGGAGATCCAGGCGGCGGGTGCCGATGCGCTGGAGCTCAACGTGATGAGCCTGAGCACGGACAAGTACGGCAAGCCCGGAGACTTCGAGCAGCTGCACGTGGACATCGTGCGGCACGTCTGCGCGACGGTCTCGTTCCCCGTGATCGTCAAGCTGGGCTCGAACCTGTCCAATCCGGTGGCGGTCGCGGATGTGCTCCACGGCCACGGAGCGAAGGGCGTGGTCCTCTTCAACCGCTTCTATCCGACGGACATCGACGTGGAGCGGATGGAATTCGCGATGAAGAATCCCCTCACCACCGCTGCCGACATTTCGCAATCGATCCGCTGGGCCGGCATCGTCTCCGCGGCCGTCCCCCAGCTTCCGCTGGCCGTGTCCGGAGGTGTGCATGACTGGGAAGGGATTGCGAAATCCCTGCTCAGCGGGGCTTCCGCTGTGGAAGTGGCCAGCGCCATCATCCAGGGCGGCGCACCGTGGATTGAATCGGCAGTGGCCGGGCTGACCGACTGGCAGACCCGCAAGGGCTTCGCCACTGTGGAAGCCTACCGCGGAAAGATGAACGCCGCCGATCCCGCCCACGCCGACCGGCTCATGCGCGTCCAGTTCCTGAAGTACTTCGGGGGCATGCACTAGAAAGTCCGGCGGTGCACATCGGGAGACAAAGAATATGACCGTTTATTTCTCTGCCACAGCAATTCCAGACATGTCGCCAAGCGGGTGGCGGAGGCACTGGACGACAAGGCGGTCTCGATAAGAAAATTGCACGGCCGACTTTGCGCGCGGCATTGCGCTGGACACCTCGTTCAGCATCTGGATGCCCGACAACTGGACTCCACTGTCCGACCTGACTGACAAAGCCAAGGTCGCGGCGATCAATGCGGAGGCGGTACCGACGAACCCGGACCAGGCGACGGAATCTTCCTCTGCCATCTGCAACCGTAAGTGCATGACGGACAGGTCGAACCATTTCCAGGCGGCACTT
>CABTXO010000057.1 GCA_902488725.1 uncultured Bacteroidales bacterium | reverse complement strand
GGTCATATTCCTGCTTGCCTTGGCCGTCCTGTCCTGCTCGCGGCCGCTTTCCCGGGAAACCTTCGTCCTGAAAGACTGGGCGGGGGTCGGGAACATGTATGCGTTCGACCTGGACTTGTCCGACTCCACCGTTGCCTATTCGCTGTCGTTTTACACGCGGATGGACCGGAAAGCCTTCGAGGCATTCCGGACGGAAGCCATCCCGCTGAACATCCGCTGGATTTCGCCGTCCGATTCTTCCTGTTCGGAAAAAGCCTTTCTGTCGGTGGAGGGGCAGGATTCCGCCTATTTTTTCAAGGACATCATATCGCCTTTCAAACAGGGCTTCCGGCCGTTCGAGCCGGGTGTCTGGCGGCTGCGGGTGCAGGTGCCGAGGAACTGTGCGGTCCTGCGGGGCCTGGGGATGATTTGCAAAAGAGAAGAGTGATGGGACACGGAAAACTGAAAAAATTTGCCGAGAACGAGACCTTCCGCTGCCTGCTGCAGCCGCGTTCGGAAGAAGTGCTGGACCGCGGACCGCTCCTGCGGGATGGCGTGCCTTCTGCCGGTCCGGACGCCGCCCCTTCTGTCATTTCAAGCGCAAGCGAAAAATCCATTTCCCCGACCCTCCGTCTCAAAGACCACCCCATCAAAGGGCACTGGAACGACCGGATGGTCGCCGTCTGCCAGCCCATCGTGCTGGAACTGGGCTGTGGGAAAGGGGAATACACGATCGACCTCTCCCGTCGTATTCCTGAATGCAACTACATCGGCGTGGACATCAAAGGCGCGCGGCTCTGGAAAGGCGCAAAGTACGCAACCGAGCATCAGCTGCCGAACGTGGCTTTCCTGCGCACCCGGATCGAGTTCATCGGAGCCTTTTTCGCGCCCGGAGAAGTCTCCGAAATCTGGCTTACCTTCTCCGACCCGCAGCTCAAGAGCGAGAACTCCCGCCTCACCAGCCCCCTCTTTCTCGAACGCTACCGCAAGTTCCTGAAGCCCGGAGGCATCGTTCACCTCAAGACCGACAGCCGCTTCCTGTTTGAATATTCCCGAGCCGTCGCCGCCGAAAACGGCCTGCGGATCCTCGCAGCCACCACCGACCTCTACGGCACCCGAGTCACCACCGCCCCTTGCGATGCTGCAGCATGCCCCGCTACCGCCCCTGTCACTGCTGCTGTCGCTGCAGCCCGCAGCGGTGCCTTGTACGAAGTGCAGACCTTCTACGAGCGGATGTTCCTGAAACAAGGCTACAAGATTACCTATCTTTCCTTCACCCTCGAACACGAAGGCCCCTACAGGCACCCCTCCGGCTTCGACGCCGACCACTGGCGCTCCATCGAAGGCCCCCGCCAGATCCTCCGCAACGTCTGAGCGAGCGGTGCATCACCCGTAGAAGTCCTTCCAAGGCACCCCGACCCTTCCCGGTGAAAAATAATGCTGCCACCGGCAAATCCATCTTGCGTTCTTCCCTGAATCTGTTTTCCCGGATGGCTGCGGAAAATCCCACTTGCTGGCGGTGTAAATTTTCTGCATTTCTTTGGACAGGTGGCTCCGGCGATGAACAGGAACAGGGGGAGGATCGTGTCGTGGTGGGCCAGCCCCATGATGCACAGCATGTCGAATCCCCTGAGAACGTCCAGGGAAAGCAGTCTTTTGGAAGCGTCCATTTCGAAATGATTGACGAAATGAATATACGCTTTATTCCTATCTTTGTGAAAAGTATTCTCAGAATATGACCGAAGAAGACAAAAGGAAACTGTACCCGATGCGGTTCATCCCGCAGGAGGAAAAGACGGCATGGGGTGTTGTCCGCTATCTCGTGGCCGATCTGGGCCGGGTGGATTCAGCCATCGAGAACGGCTGGTTCGGCGGGAACGCCCTCAGCGAATTGATGGAGACCTACCTGGAGCGTGTGGTCGGGGACGATGCCTTCGAGTACTACGGCCTCCAGTTCCCGGTGCTGGTGAAGGAAATTTCGGTGCAGGGACGGACTCCGCTCTGGCTGAATGTCGATGACGACACGGCGGCGCAGCGTTACGATGCATTCGGGAAAACAGCCCTCTGGCTGGTCCGGAAGGCTGGAAAAGGGGCGAAAATCCACCTGGGCTTCAATTGGGAGCAGGCCGCTGAAGCCTTCTTCCGCCGTTGTCAGGAAGGGACCGTAGAGCCCGTGCTGCACACGGTGGAGCCCAAGGCAGGGGAGGCCTTCCTGATCCGTCCGGGCACAGTCTACGCCGCGGAAGGCACGCTGGAACTGCTCGAAATCGCCGAATGTTCCGAAATGGCCTTTCCGCTGCACAACTGGGGCCTTCCCATGCCGGAAGGCGAAGAACTCCTGCTGGAGGAAGCCTTCGACTTGATCGATTTCCGGGAATATGTTCCCGTGCCCGACGCCGTCCCTTCCCAGCCGGAAGGACCGGCCGAGGTGCTGGCCGCCGCGCCGGAATTCGCCGTCTCGCGCATCCGTCTGGACGATCCGCTCAAGGTGAACAACAGCCAGCCGGGCAGTTTCACACTCTATCATTGTCTCTCCGGTGCCGTTTCCGTGCAGGTGTCCGATGAAACGGGGAATCCCGCGCAGACCTGTTCCCTGTCGGCCGGACAGACCCTGCTGGTCCCGGCGGAGCTGGAGCAGTTCTACCTGGTCCCCGCAGTCCGGGGGGCCGTCCTGCTGGACGTTGTCGTCGGCAAGCGGACGGTCAGGGATGCATATCTGGATGATTGAGCGGAGGAAGGAAGATGGCGGATGCGGAAAGAATCGACAAGTACCTGTGGGCGATCCGGGTGTTCAAGACCCGGACCGAGGCCACGGAGGCCTGCAAGGGGGGAAAAGTCAAGATGGGTGGCGTGAACGCCAAGCCTTCGCGCCTGGTCAAGGTCGGGGAAGTCGTGGACGTGCGGAAGGGAGCGGTGCAATATTCCTACCGAATCAAGGGGTTGGCGGAGCACCGGATCGGCGCGAAGATGGTCCCGGAATATGCCGAGAACCTGACTCCGGAGACGGAACTGGCCAAACTGAAGGCCCCGGTCGAAACCTTCTTCGTGCGCCGGGACCGCGGGGCCGGCCGTCCGACCAAGAAGGACCGCCGGGTCCTGGAAGAGGCCTGGGACCGGCTGGACAACGAAAATGTCATCGGGGACATCCCCGATGACATCGCTGAAAAGTTCGGTCTTTCGGACAGTGACTTCTGACTATTTGCCGAAGTAGCGCTGCAGCAGGCCGTAGAAGCCTGATCCGTGACGAGCCTCGTCCTTCGCCATCTCGTGGACGGTGTCATGGACGGCGTCGTAGCCCAGTTCCTTGGCGCGCTTTGCGATTGCGAGTTTGCCGGCGCAGGCGCCTTCTTCGGCCCGGTAGCGCTTTTCGAGGTTCGTCTTGGTGTCCCAGACGAGTTCGCCCAGCAGTTCACAGAATTTGGAAGCATGCTCGGCCTCCTCGAAGGCATAGCGCTTGAATGCATCGGCGATCTCGGGATAGCCTTCGCGCTCGGCCTGGCGGCTCATGGCCAGGTACATGCCGACCTCGCTGCACTCCCCCTGGAAGTGATCGTGCAGACCCTGCAGCACTTCGGGATCCTCGACCTTGCCGTCGCCGAGGTGATGCTCGCAGGCCCACTGGGGCTTGCCTTCCTCTTCGACGATTTCTACGAACTTGCTCGCGGGAGCATGGCACTGAGGGCACTTTGCGGGAGGGTTCTCGCCCTCGTAGACATAACCGCAGACCAGACATCTGAATTTTTTCTTCATGATGGAATTACTTTAATTGTGGGTTGATTTCTTTTTAGAATTTTTCTAATTTCCGTCATGTAAATATAGCCATATCCTGATGAAAATCAAAGCGGGTGACTGAATATTTTTTCGTGGGTCGTGTCTAGGGAAGGCAGAAGACGGAACCTGATTCCGCAGCCGCTACAGGTACTTCGGCGTTCTGCCGAACAGGTCCCCTCTCGCTCCGCCGCCGAACGACATGACGATGCCGCAGCTGAGCCAGTTCTGCTTGAATCCGGATTCGGCGAATACGCCGAACCTGTCCCCGAAGAACCAGGCGGCTCCGGCCGAAACGCCGTAATTGAACTCGAGCGCGGAGGGCTGTTTCGTGTACTCCTGATCCGCAAAAAGTCCGCCGAAATCGACGCAGAAGAAGGGCTTGACATACACATCGATACGGGACGAGACCGCATAATGGACCGATACGGAAGGACCCGCGTAAAGCCGTGTCCACATCCGGTCGACGGTCCCTTCTTCGTATTTCTGGGGTTCTCCTTCGGGCGTGTACAGGGGAGCGCGGTACGTGTAGCATTCCCGGGCGCGCGCATACCCCGCCAGGGTCCCGATGCCGACGCTCACGCCGGAATTCCATTCGAACAAGCCGTATTCACCGGAAAGTTCGACGGAAGGTGCTTTGAAGCTGTACCGTTCGCTGAAGAACTTTGCATTGTTCACGAATCCGGAAGAAAGCCAGAAGAGCTTGCTGCCTTGCGGAAGAGAGATTCTGTCCAGTGCCCTTGTCTGCGCACCAAGTTGCGGGAGAGACAGGGCAAGCAGCATGAAAACGGGAAGAATGCGCTTATTCATGTCCACCGTCGGTCAACCGTTCGTCCAGCACGGGAAGCAGGGTCTCAGGGTGCTGATTGAATTCCTTGAAGTCGAATTCCTCGCTGTCGAAGTAGTCCACGACTGCGGGATGTCCTTTGAAATAGAATTTCAACGCCTTCTTCCCCCCGATGGTGATGCCTTTCTGGTCGAGCCAGTAAGGCCGGGCGATTTCTTCGCCTTTGACTTTGTAATAGTATTGTGCGGAATTGTAGTAGGTCGTGGTGGTTGCGTTTGTGGTGGACAGCACCACCGGAAGGATGTAGCCAGTGATAGTCTTCCCTTCGAAGATCAGCCGGAGGAAGACGGGTTTCTTGTATTCCTTGCCTTTTTTGTTCAGAAGGTTGGGCGTGTTTTTCAGTGCTTTTTCCGGCACATAGACAACCTCGTCCGGATCCTCCTGCGTGGCCGGGTAGACCAGTGATTGCACATCGGCGGCCTGATATTCCTTGAAACTGCCTTTCGGGGTCTCGCTGACTCCTACGCTGGACTTGCCGCCCATGAGCGAGGTGCGGATGTAGCCGTTGACGACGGATCCGTCCTTCAACGTCAACACGATCCGGTAGGCCTCGTCTCTGTCCTTTTTCCTGCCGTTCTTTGCGAAGGACCGGGTTCCCGGAAGCAGGATGAGCGCCACGAGTGTCATGGCGATGAAATGGATGAAATGAATGCTACGCATGGCGTGTACTGAAATAAAGTGCCGCAAAATTATACTATTTTTGATAAAATGCGAAATATTTCCATATATTGCTGTCTAGAGAAATTTTACCATACAGGACACAAAAAGTTGTTGTGCAGATGAAAGAGTACGAACTTCCGTTCCGTGACACAATGAAGGGATTTCGTGAGTTTTTCGATGCGGGACCGCTTGCTGGACAACGCATAAAAGACTTTCCGTATCCCTATGGATCCTTGATCAAAGCGTATATGCAATGGAATAAGAATGAAAATTATCTGAATGGCGGGTACACAGTTCCAGGGTATGTGGGATGCGGGAAAAGGATTGCCGATCCAGCGTTGGACAGTCCGCTTTTCGATGACATTAATTCGGATCATTCTTTTCGTCATATCCATCATCATGAAAACGAATATATTCTATAAAATTGCCCTGAGTGCCATCATCTGCATTCCGATTCTCTCCTGTGTCCAATCACGGAAAGACTCCGGCATTCCGATCGTTATCTTTGACACTGATCTGGGAAATGACATTGATGACGTACTTGCGCTTCAGATGCTCTTCAATTACGCCCATGAAGGACTGATTGACTTGCGGGGTGTCACAATCAGCAAATGCAATCCGCATTCCATTGAAGTCGTAGATGGTCTATGTCGTTATAATGGCTTTGAGGATATGCCATTGGGGTATGCGTATAATGGCGTTACGCCGGAAGACAACAGTTATCTGCTCCCCACGCTCGCTGCAACTTTTGAGGGGAGACGCCTCCTGAACCCCAAACGAACGCTGTCTCCCGGAATCCCTGAGGGATACAAAGCTTTGCGGAAATGGTTGTCTGAAGCAGCCGATACAAGTGTCGTCCTGATTGCTGTAGGGCCGCTGACGAATATCGGAAGATTGATTGATTCTCAGGGAGATGAGATATCCCCGCTTTCAGGGGTGGAGCTCATGAAGAAGAAAGTGAAACTTTTTGAGATAATGGGAGGTGAATATTCCCGTCAATACAATGACTTTGCTGAATATAACATCACAAGTGATCTGGCTGCTGCAAAGTCGGTCATCGAGAAGTCCCCTGTCGGAATTATTGCAAGTGGTTGGGAAGTCGGCTCTGCGGTTCGTTATCCTCATGAAAGCATTCTGCAGGATTTCGGTGACCCGCTAGCCGATCCACTATGCGTCGCCTACATGCATTATCAACCGATGCCCTATGATCGAGAATGCTGGGATCTGACTGCAGTATTGGATGCAGTTGAAGGTGATAATGAACTCTTTGGGCGTTCCGTCAGAGGGAGAATCATTGTGAATGAAAAAGGGATTACCCGATTTGTTGAATGCGAAAATGGGAAGGATGCCTTCCTGATCTTGGACTCCGCCAAGATTGATCAAGTCGTGTCTACGCTGGTTAAGAGAGTCGTGGGAAAGGCCTCCGATGACGAATCGTAAACCACCTGAATGAACTGTCCCCAAAAAGACGGCAGAAATCGTCGGCCATACAGAAAATTTCAGTAATTTTGTCTTTGTCGATCGTCATGGCGAAAAGTTTCGTTGTTATTCCAAATTTACAAAATATTTCGATATCTTGATAATAATCAATTAGTTGAATTCAATCGAACTTGCGTTATAGTAAGTAATTAAAATTTGATTCCGCCGGTGCGTTTTCCGTGCGGATGACAGAACGGCATGAAAGAATTTTTGCGGCAGGTAGCGGAGTTCTACCTTGATGCCGGGGTGTCGGCATCCGGCGCCGAGGGTCTCGGGCACTGCTGTTTCGTGTTCCCGAACCGGCGGAGCCAGATCTTCTTCGGAAAATATCTGGGGGAGGGAGTCAAGCAGGCCGGCAGGCCGGTCCTCGCCCCGCGCATGACGACCGTGCGGGACTTCATCGCGAAGACCGCAGGCGGCCGCCTGGCGGACCGCGTGGACCAGCTGCTGGAACTGTACGCGTGCTGGTCGGAACTCAGCGGCGGCGCCGACACCCTGGACGAATTCATCTTCTGGGGAGATGTGCTGCTGGAGGATTTCGACGATGTGGACAAGTACCGCGTCGATCCTGCGCAGCTGTTCCGCAATGTCTCCGAATTCCGGGAGCTCCAGGACACGTTTTCTTACCTGTCGGAGGCCCAGCGGGAGGCCCTGGAGCATTTCATCGGCCATTTCCTGCCGGACGGTGCGGGGAAGGATGCGGCGGACCGTCCCGAAGTCAAGGAGAAATTCCTGCGGACCTGGAACCTGCTGCTCCCGCTCTACCGGAACTTCCGCAGCCGGCTGGAAGAAAAGGGGCTGGCCTACGAGGGAATGCTGTACCGGAATCTGGCCGACCGGCTGAAAAAGGAACCGGCTGCGGACGTGATGGCGGAGGCCTTCCCCGGGACGGACAAATTCATATTCACCGGGCTCAACGCCTTGAACGAATGCGAGAAGATCGTGCTGGGCAAGCTGCGAGACGCCTTTCTCGCGGATTTCTGCTGGGACTATTCCGGCGACCTGATCCGAGACCCGGTCAACCGCTCTTCTTTCTTCCTGTCGCAGAACGTACAGGACTTTCCGCAGCGGTTTCCACTGGATGCCGGGGGCACCGGCATCCCCGAAGTGGAGGTCGTCAGCGTGCCGTCCTCGGTCGGCCAGGCGAAACTCCTCTGGGATATTCTGAAAGATGAGGAATATGCGGTCGTGCTGCCGGACGAGCGGCTGCTCCTGCCGGTGCTGAATTCGGTCCCGCCCGCGATCCGCGACATCAACGTCACCATGGGCTACCCCATGGGCGCCAGCGCCTTCTTCGATTTTCTGAACTTGGTGATGGCCATGCAGCTGCACCTGCGCAAGGGTGCGGGCGGCTGGCTCTTCTACCATAGCCAGGTCTGGTCCCTCTTCGCGTCCAGCCTCTTCCGCAAGGTCACGGAAGGGGACGAAGCCGCCGCGGACCGCATCAAGCAGGTCAAGCAGGGCATGCAGTATTACATTCCGGCGGGGGAACTCTCCGGAATCCCTTTCCTCGACCTGCTCTTCCGACCGGTGGTCACAGATCCGAAGGCGGCCGCGAAGGAACAGACCGCCGCACTCTGCGCATACCTGAAAGCATTGATCGAGGGGCTCGCCGTCCGCCTGAAGGACGATGCGGACATGGCCCTGGAACTGGAATTCGCGAAGAAGGCCTACCAGGCGGTCAACCGGCTGGAGGACAAACGGCTGGAGGTGCTCCCGCTGACCTTCTCCCGCTTGCTGGACCGGCTGCTGCGGCCGCTCTCCCTCCCCCTCCACCGGGGAGAGCTGAAGGGGGTTGGGAGCGCTGGGGCGCTGGGAAAGCG
>CABTXO010000056.1 GCA_902488725.1 uncultured Bacteroidales bacterium | reverse complement strand
GCCGTGATCCCCTACTTCGGATGGGCCCGTCAGGACCGCAAGGACAAGCCGCGCGTCTCGATCGGCGCCAAGCTCGTGGCCAATCTGCTCTGCGCGGCGGGCGTGGACCGGATCATGACCTGCGACCTGCACGCGGACCAGATCCAGGGCTTTTTCGACATTCCGCTGGACCACATCTACGCCAGCAAGGTGTTCATTCCCTACCTGCGTTCCCTCAACCTGGAGAACATGGCTATCGCCGCTCCGGACATGGGCGGTGCGAAGCGTGCGAACGCCTACGCCAAAGAGCTGGCCTGCCCGGTGATCATCTGCCACAAATCCCGCGAGAAGGCCAATGTCGTGACCTCGATGACGGCCATCGGCGACGTGGAGGGGAAGAACATCGTGATCGTGGACGACATGATCGACACCGCCGGGACGCTCACGAAAGCGGCCGACCTCCTCATGGAGAAGGGGGCGGCGAGCGTGCGCGCATGTGCGACCCATCCGGTGCTTTCCGGTCCCGCCTACGACCGGATCGCAGCTTCCGCCCTGAAGGAAGTGTACGTGACGGACACGATTCCGCTCAAAGAAGGCGCGGAAACCAGCAAGATCAAGGTCGTGTCCATGACCGGAACCTTCGCGACCATCATCCGGAAGGTCTACAACTATGAACCCGTAAGCACGGAATTCATTTTCTAGGAACATGAAGACCCTCGTCGCCGCCATCCTCTTTCTGGGAATATGCATCCTCGCGATGTGCATCGGCATCATCGTAAAGGGGCGCTTTCCCGAAACCGAGGTCAGCCGGAACGAGGAGCTGCGCAGACGCGGCATCAAGTGCATGCACGAGCAGGAGGAGGAAATGCAGGGCAATCCCCGGAAGAGCGCCGGCTGCACCGGCACCTATTCCGATTCCTGTGCCGGCTGCGGCTTTTACCCGGCGGAGTTCGGGGGCAAACAGATAAAGTAAGATATGGCACTCGTAGCAATCGTAGGACGACCGAACGTCGGCAAATCCACTCTGTTCAACCGCCTTGTCGGCATGCGGCAAGCCATCGTCGATGAGACTGCGGGCGTGACCCGGGACCGCCACTACGGCAAATGCGAGTGGTGCGGAACGGAATTCTCCGTCGTCGACACGGGCGGCTGGACGACCAATTCCGACGATGTGTTCGAAGAAGCCATCCGGAAGCAGGTCGTGATCGCCATCGAGGAGGCGGATGTCGTGCTCTTCATGGTGGAGGCGGCGGCCGGGATCACCGACTACGACGCCGAGATCGCCGACATCCTGCGCAGGAGCGGGAAGCCGGTCGTGCTGGCGGTGAACAAGGTGGATTCGGGCGAGAAGCAGTTCGACGCCTACCAGTTCTATTCGCTCGGACTGGGCGAGATCTGGAGCATCTCCTCCGCCAACGGAAGCGGCACGGGAGACCTGCTGGACGAAATCGTGAAACGGCTTCCGACCGATTCCGCGACACAGGACGATGACCGGCCAGACCTGCCCCGCATCGCCATCGTCGGCCGTCCGAACGTCGGCAAGTCCTCCCTGACCAACGCCCTGCTGGGCGAAGAGCGGAACATCGTGACCCCCGTCGCGGGCACGACCCGGGACTCCATCTCGACATACTACAACAAATTCGGCCACGAGTTCATGCTGGTGGACACCGCCGGCATGCGCAAGAAGGCCAAGGTCAACGAAGACCTGGAATTCTACTCCGTCATGCGCTCCATCCGGGCCATCGAACGGGCCGACGTCTGCATCCTCATGATCGATGCGACCGCCGGCATGGAGGCCCAGGACATGAGCATCTTCAACCTGATCGTGCGCAACCGGAAGGGCTGCGTGCTGGTCGTGAACAAGTGGGACCTCTTCATGAAGGACAGCAACACGCTCAAGGAATATGAAACCACGATGCGCAAGCGGATCGCTCCCTTCAGCGACATCCCCATCATCTTCAGCTCCGTGGTGAAGATGCAGCGGATCCTGGATGTGCTGGACGCCGCCGCCCAGGTCTATGCGAACTATTCCCGGAAGATTCCGACGGCCCGGCTGAACGAGGCCCTGCTGCCTGAGATCGAGAACTGTCCCCCGCCGGCATGGAAGGGGAAATATGTGCGCGTGAAGTACGTCACCCAGCTGCCCACGAAGTTCCCGGCCTTCGCCTTTTTCTGCAACCTGCCGCAGTACGTGAAGGATCCCTACAAGCGTTTCCTGGAGAACAAGCTCCGGGAGCATTTCGATCTCGCCGGCTGCCCGGTCCAGATCTTCATGCGCGCGAAATAGCATATTCACAAATAATTCGTAGTTTTGCAGCATGCTGTTGCAGATTCTGAAGGCTTTCATCATCGGTATTTGTGCATCGGTCCCCCTTGGTCCGATCGCGATCCTCGTACTGCAGAAATCCCTGAGTTACGGCCACCGGGCAGGCTTCGTGACCGGCCTGGGCGCCACGACCATGGACACGGCCTACGCGGCGATTTCGATCTTCGCGCTGGCGATCGCCCAGGAATTCATCGACGCGCACCAGCTCTGGATCTTCCTCGTCGGCGGTCTGATCGTCGCCGGCGTCGGTTTCTCGATGACCTTCAAGGACCCGTTCCGGAAAATGAAGCCCGGGGATTCCGAGCGCGGCCCCTCGATCAAGGACTACCTGCAGGCCGTGGTCATGACCCTGTCGAATCCGGGGGCGATCTTCGTGATGTTCGCACTGTTCGCCTTCTTCAACGTGGACGTGAGCACCCAGGACGTGGACGTGTTCCCGATTCTGCTGGCCGTGGCGCTGGGCTCGATGTTCTACTGGTACCTGTTCTCCATGGCCTTCGGGCGGTGGAGACGGGCCTTCCGGATGTCGACGATCATGTGGCTGAACCGGGTCGCGGGCATCGTGCTGATGATCATCGGGCTGGCGCTTTCCGTAGACGGTTTGTTCGAACTTGTATTCAAAAATTAGGATATGGACGAAAATACGGTGCCTGAGAAAAAGGGCTTCTTCCAACATTGGGCGGTGAAAAACATCCTCGGCGCACTGCTCTTCTTTCTGCTGCTGGCGGTTGCCGCGGCCCTGCTGCTGAATGTCATCACGAAACACAACCGGGAGATCGAAGTGCCCGACTTCAGCAGCCTAACGGTGGCGGAAGCCCGCCGGGCGGCGGCAAACGCAGGCATCCGCGCCGAGGTCTCGGACTCCATCTTCGTCCGCCGGATGGAGCGGGGAGCCGTGTACAGCCAGATCCCGAAAGCGGGCAGCATGGTGAAGCGTGGCCGGAGGATCCTGCTGACCGTCAATGCGATGAGCGCCAAGAAAGTGGGCATGCCCAACCTGGTGGGCTACTCCATGCGCCAGGCCAAGGCCGAGCTCCTGTCCAAGGGGCTCTTCCTGGGGAAACTGATCTACGTGGACGACATGGCGACCAACAATGTGCTCCGCCAGCTGTTCCACAACCGGGAGATCCGCGCCGGACGCCAGATCGAAACGGGCTCCGAAATCGACCTCGTGGTCGGGCTGAGCGAAGACGACAACCAGACCTTCATCCCGGACGTCAAGGGGATGAAGTACCTGCGCGCGGTCGACGCCATCCAGGACAATTCCCTCAACATCCGCCAGATTCAATTCGACAGGAGCGTCAAGTCCTATTCAGATTCCCTGAACGCCGTAGTGTACAAGCAGACCCCGGGCGGCTCGAAGGCGCCCATCCTCATGGGTTCCGACGTCAGTCTCTACCTGCGGCCGGAATCCGAAGTCGGGACGGCCGAATAGCCCCGATGGACGAAGACAGGCTCCATAACGATCCCGAAACGGACATCGACGACGAAGAGCAGGGCATGTTCGAGCATTTCCGCTTGAACGTGGACCCGGGCCAGGAGCCGATGCGCGTGGACAAATTCATGGCCACGCATCTGGAAGACACGTCCCGGCACCGGGTGCAGTGCGCGATCCGCGCAGGCTACGTGCTGGTGAACGACAAACCCGCGAAAGCCAACCTGATCGTCCGGCCGAGGGACGTCATCAAATTCGTGATGCCCTACCGCCGACGCGGGCTGGAAATCCTGCCGGAAGACATCCCCCTCGACATCGTCTTCGAAGACGACGATTTGCTGGTCGTGAACAAACCCGCCGGCATGGTGGTCCACCCCGGACATGGCAACTACAACGGCACCCTCATCAACGCCCTGGCCTTCCACCTGGGCCTGTCCCAGGAACCGGACGCGGAGGACGAACGGATGGGAATCCTGGTGCACCGGATCGACAAGGACACCTCCGGACTGCTGGTGGTGGCCAAGAACGATGAAGCGCAGCTGAATCTTGCGAAGCAGTTCTTCGAGCACACCATCGAGCGGCGCTATGTCGCCGTGGTGTGGGGAAACATCGCGGAAGACGAGGGAACCGTGGACGGCAACATCGGCAGGGATCCCGCCGACCGTCTGAAATACAAGGTGTTCCCGAAAGATTCCGGGATCGGGAAACAGGCCGTGACCCACTACCATGTGCTGGAGCGCTTCGGCTATGTGACCGTGGTCGAATGCAAACTGGAAACGGGCCGCACCCATCAGATCCGCGTCCACCTGGGCAGCATCGGGCATCCCATCTTCAACGACGGACGTTACGGCGGATCCGAAATCCGGAAAGGGACCATCTATGCGAAGTACCGGCAGTTCATCCAGAACTGTTTCGAAGTCTGCCCCCGGCAGGCGCTGCACGCGAAGACCCTGGGGTTCGAGCACCCCGGGGCCGGAAAATGGATTCAGTTCGATTCCGCGCTTCCCGCCGACATGGCCGCGATGATTGACAAGTGGCGGAACTACACCGCGGCAGCCCGCGAAGACTAGTACTTCAGCCGGATTCCGAACAGGACTGTCCTGGCCTTCGGATAGGCCCCGAGATCGACCCGTCTCAAGGTTGATGAGGTTCCATAGCTGGACACGTCCGGATCAAAGCCGTTGTAGTTCTTCCAGAGGTAAAGATTTTCACCGCTCATGCTGAAGATGACTTCCCGGAACGGAAAGCGCGCATTGTCAATCGGCAGGGAGTAGGAAAGATAGGCGTTCTTCAGGCGGAGGAAGGAAGCGTCATGGATCATGAAATCGCTGGGAAGGGCGGCATCCGGCTTGCCGGCCGCCCGGGGAATGTCGGAAAACGGATTCCGCTCCGGATGCCATGCGCCGAGCATGTACCGGTACTGATTCGAGAATATGGATCCGGCCATGTATAGCTCGCTGACATTGTATATCTTTCCTCCCAGCGAGCAGGCGAAATGGCATCCGAAGGACAGATTCCCCCACCGGAAATCATTCTGGATACCTCCATACAGATATGGGTCGGAACTGCCCTGATAAATGATGTCCGCACGGCTGAGGACTCCGTCGTGGTTGATGTCGTAATATCGCTGCGTGCCGTCGGACGTAGAAAGGGACACATACGCTTTCGTGATCCGGTTCCGTTCCACCTCCTCCCGGTTCTTCCAGGTACCACCGTTCTTGAAGCCCCAGAGCGAATTCAAGGGATAACCCTTCATGTAGCCGTACATCATGTAGGGGTTGTTCCCGGGCGAATCAAATACGGAAATATAGTCTTGCGTGCCGATGTCTTTCACAACCTGAATGTTTCTGGAGATGCAGACAGTTGTCGACCAGCTGAAATTCTTTCGGAGAATATTCCGGCTCCTGACGGAGACCTCCACACCCCGGTTGGCCGTCGAACCAAGATTCTTGAAAACAGAGGTATAGCCGGTATGGGCGGGGACACGGACATTCAAAAGCAAGCCCTGTGTGCCGGAAAAATACATCTCGACCGTGGTTTCGATACGGTTCTTGAAAAAGGCTGCATCCAGACCGACATTCAAAGATGTCGTCTTCTCCCAAGTGAGGTCCGGGGAATCCAGCCGTTCTCGGAAGACCGCCACCGGCTGTGTCCCGTCGAACAGATATTCCTTTGTCGTTGAGCCCAGCGTAGACAGGGACTGATAGGGTTCTATGGCATCATTTCCTGTCCGGCCCAGACTGGCTCTCAACGCGAGGGCATCCAAGAAACTCAACCCTTTAGCGAACGACTCCGCGGTGATGTTCCATCTGAACGCCAGGGACGGGAAGATCGCGCTTGCCTTCCGGCGGGCAAAGTTGGAAGCCCGGTCCAGCCGCACGGTTCCCGTGAGATAGTATTTCGAATCGTACTGATAGCCGATGCGGGTAAAGCAGGACATCTTGGTCTTGAGGACCCTCTCGGAGGAAGCCGCATACGTCTGCTTGCTCTGGACGGCATTCATGTTGTTCCATAGGACGGTATCGTCCATATAGCCGGAACCGCCGAGTGTCAAGGATTCGGAAGCGAAGCGATATGCGGACAAGCCTCCCGTGAAAGACAAGGCATGGTTGTGCCGACAAAGATGGTACGCTACGGTCGTTTCGGAAGATTGAGAGTTCTCGTCATAGTCCCGTTTCTGCGCTTGTCCTCCTTCGTTTTCAGCGCTTGCCGGAAGCGTACTGGGCTCGTACCGGAAGGCACGGCGCTGATAAAAATAATAGGAGAATACGCTGTTGATGACCAAATCCGGAGAAGGCGCAGCCGTGACCGAGAAGGCATGCGATGTGGAATGTCTTTCAATGAAATGGGTATTGAGATCGATGCAGGCCTTCGGGGAATTGATTCTTTCCCCGAAGAAATACGGATTGATGCTGTCCTGCGGCTTCATCAGCGGAGACAGATAGATGGCACTGTTGTAGTAGGCCAATCCTCCGATGGAGGCCTTGGTTACATCGTTGAAACGCCAGACATAGGTTCCGGTATACCCGACTTTCAGCCATTTGAAGAATTGCCTGTCCGTGGAGATCCTGCCGGAAAAACGCCGGAGAGCGCTTGACTTCACGATCCCGTTGATGTCATTGTATAAAAAAGAGGCATAGTGGGATGCCTTCTCACTTCCGCCCGAAGCAGTCAGGGAATAATTCTGCACAGAACCCGTCCGCATGATTTCGTCGATCCAGTCCGTACCTTTCCCTAGGGATCCCGGATATTCATAGACAACGGCAGGCCCGTCCGCTGTCCGGGGATGTTCTGGATCCGCGCCGAAATAGGCGACATCGTTCCGGTAGGAAGCGAACTCGGAGGCATCCATGATATCCAGTTTTCCGGGCAGCTTTGAAATGCCGAAATAGGTGCTGAAGACAATTTCTTCCTGTTTCATGGACTCCGTTCCCCTCCTTGTGGTAATGATGATCACGCCGTTGGCTCCGCGCGATCCGTAAATGGCTGTCGAGGAGGCGTCTTTCAGCACGGAAATCGAGGCGATATCCTCCGGATTGATGTCATTCAGGTCATGGAGGGCGCCCATGATCCCGTCCACGACGATCAGAGGCTCATTGGAAGCAGCGATGGACCGGGTGCCGCGGATGCGGATCGAGGCCGTCGATCCGGGTTCCCCGTCCCTCGACAAGAAATCGGCACCGGTAATGCGTCCTTGGAGTGCCTTGTCAATCGTGAAAGCAGGAACGTTCCGGACCTCCTGCATGTCGACATTGACGACCGCCCCGGTCAGATCCGATTTCCTGGCCATCCCATACCCGATGACGATGACTTCGGATAGCCGGGAGATGTCTTTTCTGAGGGCCACATCAAACACTCGTGCATCCTTGAGACTCCGTCTTACATCTTCAAAACCGACAAAAGAAAAGGTGATGTGTTCCCGACCCGTGGCCATGAACGGAAGGGTCAATCTGAATTTTCCTTCCGCATCCGTCATCGCTCCGAACTGATTCACCGAATCGGCCAGGACGACGGATGCACCGGCCAAGGGTTCTCCGAAATCATCCGACACGGTTCCGGACAGTACCGTTTCCGCCTGCAGGACGGGGACGGGCGCAGATGAAGGAAGACGTTTCTTGACAATGACTTTCTTCTTGGCATAGTTGAAGGAATAACCCGGAAGCAGGTTTGCCAGGACCTCCTTCAAGGGCATTCCCGTGCAGGAAAAGGTCACACGCATGCCATCGTCCAATTCCGAATTGCTGTAGAAAAAAGCCAGTCCGGTCTGTTTTTCAATGCTGCCCAGGACACGTGACAGCTTGACATTCCTGACAGCCATTGAAATCTTTTGATCCTGGGCGGCAAGTCCCGTTCCCGCGACGGAAGAGATTCCAAGCAAGAGCATGGCCGCCAGCACACATCCGACTTTTTTCATAGCGGAAGACTCAATGTGTCAGGACGATCACATTTCCGTTGCGAACATATTCAAGGCCGGAAAGGGAAGAAATCGCATCCAGAATCTCTTCGATCGGTTCCTCCCGGACCTTCATGGAAAGCCGGTCGGTCCTGAGCAATTCCCTGTCCGTGCAGACGATGGAAACCCGGTACCAATGTTCGAGATTCTCCAGAATATCGCCGAGGGGAGCATTCGTGAAAATCAGTTCCGACTTGATCCAGGAAGTGTGGTTCTCGGGTTTGACAAGATTCTTGGTCCATTGCTTCGTACGGTCACTGTACGAAATCCCCTGTCCGGGGCTCAAAAAAGTTTCTTGAAAACCCTTTCCCTTGACCTTGATGGAGCCTTCTTCAAGGTATGCGGATCCGGGATGTCCAGGATAAGCCGTTACCGTGAACCTCGTTCCCAGGACCGTGATCGCCATGTCCTTCGTCTTGACGACAAAAGGATGACGGGCATCCTTCTCCACGTCAAAGAATGCTTCTCCAT
>CABTXO010000055.1 GCA_902488725.1 uncultured Bacteroidales bacterium | reverse complement strand
CCGAATGCCCTGGACGCGACTGCAATGCGGGGGAAGACTTTCAGGTGGGCAAAAATGCATCCCGCCTGCAAAGGCTCTGCGGCCAGAATCAAGCATCCGCACTTGCAGGTGGCCACGGAAAATTCCACCTGCATGAGCGATTGAACGCAACGGCTGATCGCATGATTTTGGACTTGATCCAAAAAAATCGCGTCATCGTCAACACTGCTGACAACAATCACTGCCCTTGACAAGAAAGGGGCGGCGAAGATTCATCGGGAATGGGGATTTCGGAGCTATTTGACGCGCTCCGGATGCGCCTGGATAAATTTCTCCCAGCTTGTCCCGCCGCCCGTTCCGGTGAGCGGGCTTTCCTGCTGATAATAGTGGCAGAGGGCGATGGCCAGCGCGTCCGTCGCATCGAGGAATTTCGGGTCCAATTCGACATGGAGCGTCTTCTGTACCATCAGGCTGACCTGCTCCTTCGATGCCGCACCGTTGCCGCAAATCGCGGTCTTGGCCTTGCGGGGGGCATATTCATAGACGGGAATATCCCGGATGGCAGCGGCGACGACGGCGGCTCCCTGCGCCCGGCCGAGCTTTAGAATGACCTGGGCGTTCTTGCCCATGAAGGGCGACTCGACGGAAAGGGAGTCGGGGCTGTACTTGTCGCAGAGCGCGCCGACTTCGGAATGGATGCGGCGCAGTTTCTGGTAGGCGTCGGTCTCCTTGCGGAGATCGACCACGCCCATCGCCACGTAGCGGGGTTCCTTCTCTTCCACATGAATGACCCCGAAGCCAAGGAGATTGGTTCCGGGGTCTATTCCGAGTATGGTTCCATCCTTGTCCATCGGGGACAAAGGTAAGCAAAATCAACCGATTTTGTCAAAGCCGGTGTAAGGGCGCAGCACTTCCGGGATCACGATTCCGTTTTCAGTCTCGTTGTCCTCCAGCAGGGCGGCCACCACGCGGGGCAGCGCCAGCGAACTGCCGTTCAGGGTGTGGCAGAGCTGCATCTTCCCGGATTCGTCCCGGTAGCGCAGGTGGAGCCGGTTGGCCTGGTAGGTCTCGAAGTTGGACACCGAGGAGATTTCGAGCCAGCGTCCCTGCGCGGCGGACCAGAGTTCGAAGTCGTAGGTGATGGCGGAGGTGAAGCTCAGGTCCCCGCCGCAGAGGCGCAGGATCCGGTACTTCAGCCCGAGTTTGTTCACGATGCCTTCCACGTGGGCGACCATCTCGTCGAGGGCCGCATAGGAATTCTCCGGCTTTTCGATCCGGACGATTTCCACTTTGTCGAACTGGTGAAGACGGTTGAGTCCGCGCACATCCTTGCCGTAGGAACCCGCTTCACGGCGGAAGCACGGGGTGTAGGCGGTGATCTTCTGCGGGAACTGGTCCTCGGTGAGGATCACGTCCCGGTAGAGGTTCGTCAGCGGCACTTCGGCTGTGGGAACCATGTAGAAATCATCGAGTTCCGCATGGTACATCTGGGCTTCCTTGTCGGGCAGCTGGCCGGTGCCGAAGCCGGATGCGGCGTTCACCATGATCGGCGGTTCCACTTCCTGATAGCCGGCGGCCGTGTTGGTGTCCAGGAAAAAATTGATGAGGGCCCGCTGGAGCTTCGCCCCTTTGCCCTTGTAGACCGGGAAGCCGGCACCCGTAACCTTGACACCCAGATCGAAATCGATGATGTCGTATTTCCGGGCCAGTTCCCAGTGCGGGAGAGCGTCCTGCGGCAAGTGAACCTCCGGGCCGCCCATCTTGACGACCTGGTTGTCCTCCGCGCCCTTTCCGGGTGCGACGAGGTCGCAGGGCATGTTCGGGAGAAGGACGAGCTGCTCGTCCAGTTCCCGGTTGTTCGCCATCGCCTGCGCAAGCAGGGCGGACGACTTTTCCTTCAGGGAGGCGACTTCCCGCTTCACCTGCTCCGCCTCGTCCCTTCTGCCGGCCTTCATCAGCGCACCGATCTCGGACGACTTGACCTTCTGCTGCGCAACGATCGCGTCGCTCTCGGTCTGGAGACTCCTGCGGTTGGTATCCAGTTCGAGCACCCTGGTAACAATAGCTCGCGCATCAAAATTCTTGACCGCGAGCTTCTCAATCACATGCTCCGGATTGTCGCGGAGCGTTTTCAGTGTCAGCATCTAGTTTTCGAAAGGGATGACGGAAACGTAAGATTTGTCTTCCTTCTTCTTCGTGAACTTGACGGTGCCGTCAACCAGCGCATACAGCGTGTGGTCCTTGCCCATGCCGACATTCTTGTCGGGGTTGTGGACGGTGCCGCGCTGACGGACGATGATGTTGCCGGCCTTCACGACCTGTCCGCCGAATTTCTTGAGTCCGAGTCTCTTGGAATGGGACTCACGACCGTTCTTGGAACTGGATTGTCCTTTTTTGTGTGCCATAATCTATTCCTCCCGAATTAAGCGATCGCATCGATGCGGATTTTCGTCAACCTCTGGCGATGGCCGTTGAGTTTCTGAAATCCCTTGCGACGGATTTTCTTGAACACAAGCACCTTGTCGGCCTTGGCCTCGTCATCGAGGACGGTCGCCTTGACCACGGCGCCTTCGACATACGGAGCACCGAGCTGAATCTGCCCGTCGGTGTCGATCAGCAGAACCTTGTCGAATTCCACGGCAGCGTCCTTGGCTGCGTCGAGACGGTTCACGAAAAGTTCCCTTCCGGCCTCGACCTTGAACTGCTGACCTGCAATATCTACAATTGCGTACATAAAACAAAACTTTTTTGAAGTTTCAGCCGCAAGCGTCTGCGCATCCGCAGCCCTTGAAATGCTCCACGGCCATAAAATGGACTGCAAAATTAGACATTTAAACCCAATCCACAAAATTATTTTCACTTATCCGCCCGGAAATCAAATCTTTTCCGTAGCTTTGTTCTAACACAAATGTTTTCACCATGGACAACCCCTTCCTCTACAACAAATACGTGACCGGCCAGCATTTCATCGGCCGCAAGGAAGACTGCACGATTCTGGGCAACCTGCTCAGCCAGGGGGAAAACGTTGCCCTGTGGGAACCTGTCGGGGCCGGCAAGCGCTCCCTGATCCAGCAGACCCTGACCAACCTCCGCATCCGGGGCGTCCAGTTCACCACCGGGGAGATGACCGCGCTGGACATCCGCACCGTCGAATCCTTCCTTTGCCGATTCGGCAACAATGTAGTCCGCATGGCGGCCTCCACGCCCGATGAATATGAAGCCCTCGTGAACCGCTACCTGGCCGGGACGCACTTCGTTTTCGACCGGAAAGCCTTCTCCGAGACGGACGACATCCTCTCGACCAACTGGAACCTCGACGGTCAGGATCTCACCGCATTGCTCCGCCTCCCCTACCTGCTGTCGGAAGGACGGGACGGACGGCTGTTCTTCATCATCGAAGAGTTCCAGAACCTCGATCTCACCGACGACGGAGAAAAGTTGTTCAAGGCCATGGAGACCGTCATGGACGAGATGAAGGAAAAGGGCCTCCGGAACTTTTCCTATGTGTTCTCCGGCTCGCAGGTCAATGCGATGGAGAGCATCTTCGTCCGGCGGCGCTTCTTCTACCGGCGCTACGAGCATGTCGCACTGAGCACGGTGGACGAAAAGGAGATCGTAGAACACATCGTGAAGGGTTTCCTGTCAAGCGGCAAGGTCATCGACCGCGACCTGATTGCGGGCGCCTGCCGCCTGTTTAGATGCAATATGTTCTACATCAATCACTTCACTTCTATCTGCGACTCCCTCTCGAAGGGTTACATCATGGAGCCCGCCCTGTTGGAAGCGCTGGACACGATGCTTGCGGTGCACCGCGGGCGCTTCATCGCCACGATGAACGACCTGACGACCTTCCAGGTCGGGCTGCTGCGGGCGATCATCGACGGCTATTCCAAATTCAGCACTTCCGAGGTCATCCGGAAATATTCCTTGAACTCCTCGGCGAACGTGAAGCGGCTGAAGGATGCCCTGCTGAAAAAGGAGATCATCACTTTTCAGGGGGCGGAAGAGAAGCCCGTCATCCTGGACCCGCTCTTTGAATATTGGCTACGCAACATCTATTTCAAGTAATATGACCCGAAAGAAAATCGCCATCCTCACCGGCGCAGGCGTGAGTGCGGAAAGCGGCATCAGCACCTTCCGCGACAACGGAGGGCTCTGGGACCGGTACGACCCGGAAGATGTCGCCTCGATCGAAGGCTGGTACCGCAACCGCAGTCTGGTGCTGGACTTCTACAACATGCAGCGGAAAAAGCTGAAAGATGCGAAGCCGAATGCAGCCCACCTGGCGATCGCCCGGCTCGAACAGGACCACGACGTGGCCGTCATCACCCAGAACGTGGACAACCTGCACGAACGTGCCGGAAGCACACAGGTTCTGCACCTGCACGGGGAACTGACGAAGGTGCGTCCGGAGAACTGCTTCAACGACGCGGACGGATATTCCGAAAAAGAGGTGTTCGACATCGGCTACGAAGAAGTACATCCCGGCGACAAGGCACCGAACGGCAGCCAGCTGCGCCCCCACATCGTCTTCTTCGGAGAGGCCGTCCCGAACATCGGCAAAGCCATCGACCTCGTCCAGCAGGCGGACATCCTCCTCATCGTCGGGACGTCCCTCAATGTCTACCCCGCCGCAGGCCTGTACCGCTATGCCGGCTCCGGCGTCCCGATCTACATCATCGATCCGAACTACGTGCCGGTGTCCGACAGCCGGATCCGGCTCATCAAAGAAGTGGCCACCAAGGGGATGGAGACTTTTTTGAATATTTTGAATAATCCATGATTTTTTTCTACATTTGCACCCGCAAAAGAAAAAGGAGGTGGTAAAACTGCTATGATCATCGTTCCCGTCAAAGAAGGCGAAAACATCGAAAGGGCTCTGAAGAAATTCAAGAGAAAGTTCGAGAAGACCGGCACTATGCGTGAGATGCGCGCCCGCAAGAACTTCGAGAAACCTTCCGTCAAAAAGAGAGACGCGCGGATGAAAGCCATCTACGTACAGCGTCTCCAGCTGCAAGACGAGCAATAATTTGAAATCATTCACTTGTAACTGAATCGGAATCCGCAACTTTGCAGATTCCGATTTTGTCATTAAATTTGCATCCCTTCCGGACACGGAGGCAGGCGGCTTCCTATTGCCTGCCTTGGCGACGGGCTCCTTGTTACGGGCTTTCCGGAAGGCCTTGCGGGTGTGTTGGAACTGGTAGACAAGTCAGACTTAGGATCTGATGCTTCGGCGTATGGGTTCGAGTCCCTTCACCCGCACGGGACTTACCGTTCTGCTCCCGGGGTCCAGCCGCCCCGGGAGCAAAACAGACGAATTTCACCCCAATTAACACAAAATCAAGACATTTCGGAGCAATAGGGCTATTTTTGTTCCCCGGTGGTCCGGCCATCATCACTGAGACGTCTCATACCGCCCTACGTTCGGAACCTCAAAGACTGCAAGATCGCACTATCCAAATGCAGCATTCTGCGTATCTGCCTCGAGGGAGCATGGTACGCATCATGCATCCACTTCGCCAGTGCGGTCTTTGGGATCAAGTCCAAAATCATGTGATTAGCCGTTGCGTTCAATCTCTGCGTTCAATCTCTCATGCAGGTGGAATTTTCCGAGGTCACCTGCAAGTGCGGATGCTTGATCTTGGCTGCGGAGCGTTCTCAGGCGGGATGCATTTTTGCCCACCTGAAAGTCTTCCCCCGCATTGCAGTTGCGTCCAGGGCATTCGGCCCCTTCCAGGTGGACGGTTCAACACGCCACCTGAAAGCGTAAGCGGCGACCGTCAATGAATATGCCCTCGCAGGTGGCGGCGGAGAATTCCACCTGCAGGCGGGCGGATCGACAGGGACTCGCAGGGCTTCTCGCGGACAGACGGACCAGGAAAGCGGGTCCGGACACCCGTCCCGCCCGTTTACGGAGCGCTGTCCGGCATGTTCAGCCATTCCTCCGCTTCTCACCTGTCTTTTTGACGGAACAGCCTGATCGGGACCGTCGCACGACCTGCCCCTGCAGGGACTTCGGTCGGGGGGATTCCGCTACGGGCCCCGGGCTGCGGGGCCGGGCTGCGTGACACAGGCGGCCTTCCAGCGGTGTCTGACAGGGGGGACGTTACGCTCTCCCTTCGGTGCTGGGACCGGGTATCCCGTTATGCAGAGGCCCCTTTTTTCAGCCTTTGATTTGTATCGGTCCCGATGGACTAGGCCTCGGGTTTTTCTTCGGATTTCTTCGCTTTCAGGTCGTCGACCTTGTCCTTGACCTTGTCGGCGGCCTCTTTCACCTCCTCCTTTGCGTCGGCGTAGAGGTCCTTGGCCTTGTCCTTCCACCCGGCCGCTTCTTCCTTCGCCTCGTCGAGCGTATTGCCCGCCAGGATCTTGCCCTTGGCGAGACCTTCCTTCGCCTTGTTCTTCGCATAATCGAGGCCTTCCTTGAACGATACCTTGCCGTCCTTGTTGAGATCGGCCTCTTCCTTCATCTTGTTGAATTTTTCGTTTGCCATGATGATATTCATTTTGTTTCCGTCAAAATAACAATTTTTTATTATTTTTGAAAGAAGATATTTCATTCAATCTCATAAACAAACTACATTAATCACACTTACATTAATCACACGAAGCAATGAAGCCAAGTTTTAGAATCCAAGCATTCGCAATGCTGTTGTTCTTCGCCACGTCCGCCCTCATGCAAGCGCAGACACGGAAGTCCATCACGGGAGTCGTCACCGACGCATCCGGGGTCGGAATCATCGGGGTCGGCGTTGTCGTGACCGGCACGACGACCGGAGCCATCACGGACTCGGACGGTTCCTTCACACTCGAGAATGTTGCGGAAGGGACACAGCTGGAAGTTTCCTGCGTCGGGTACACGACGCAGATCGTTACGGCTGCGGACAAGATGCGCATCATTCTCGTGGAAGGTGAAGCACTCGATGAAGTCATCTTCGTCGCGTACGGAACTGCAAAGAAATCCTCCTTCACAGGATCCGCCGCAGTGGTGAAATCCGACCAGATCGAAAAGATTTCCGGATCGGGCTTCGCTGAAACCCTTCAAGGCATGTCTGCAGGCGTGCAAGTCGTCAACAATGAAGGTACGCCCGGAGCGGATTCCCGAATCCAGATCCGGGGCATCTCTTCGATGTCCGGAAAGACGACTCCGCTATTCATCCTGGACGGCATGCCCTACGACGGGACCCTTACTTCCATCAACCCTTCGGACATTGAATCCATGACGGTGCTGAAAGATGCTGCAGCTTCCTCCCTCTACGGATCCCGCGCGGCGAACGGCGTAATCGTCATCACCACGAAGCGGGGCAGGTCGGCCAAACCGGTCGTAAACTTCCGCGCAAGCTGGGGAACCTCCGACACGGCCGTACCCTACATGACCAAGGCGGATCCCTACCAGCAGTTGCTGAACAACTGGCGGGCACTGTACAACGACCAAGTGTACCTGCACGGGATGAACAGCCAGGATGCAGGCGACTACGCTTCCGAAATGGCACTTTCGCTGAGCGTGAACCAGGTGACCAATTCCAAAGGTGAGAATTGGTATGTCACCCCGTTCGCCTGGCCGGGAAGCGCCTCCGCTTTCGTTTTGCACGACGGAAAAGGAAATGCCTGGACGAATCCCGACCTGAAAATGATCTGGGACAAATCCGACTGGGATTGGAACGATGTCGTGTTCTCCCACAAGCTGCGCCAGGACTATGGCGTGGACATCAGCGGCAGATCCGAAAGCGGGAAGACCATGTACTTCCTTTCCGCCGGTTACCTCGACGACCTGGGTTATGCCAACGATGATTTCTACCGCCGCTATTCCTTCCGCACGAACGTGGAGACCGAAATCACAACGTGGCTCTCTGTCGGTGGAAGCCTTTCCTATAGTTACGCAAGGCAGAATTCCAGAGGTTACAACCGCGCCCTCGGCTTCCACACCTCCCTCACTTCGCCCTACCTGCGGAATGTGGACAACACAGATTGGGAATATTCCGCCAAAACCGGCGACCGGATGTACGACTATGCCACGATGAATGCCAATTATTTCGGAATATGCCCGGTCGGGAAAGGGAGCTACTGGAACAATCCCAACGATGAAAGTTTCAGCAGCAATGAATATTCCACCCTGTCCGCCAAGTACTTCATGGACTTCACGCTGCCCTTCAGCATCAAGTTCCGCACAGCGGTCAGCCTCGACGACAATTCGGCCAACAACTACAGCTATGACTCGGCCGTGCATGGGGAGGATCAGACTGCACCCTACGGCCTGACCGTCCGCACGATCGGAGGAGGAGCCGGCCGGACCGCCAACCGGACCATCTCTTCCACCTGGAACAATGTCCTCAGCTGGAACCGGTCGTTCGGACAGAACCAGGTGGATTTGATGGCCGGCCATGAGTTCTACAACTATTCGCTGAACTACACCCATGCCTACGGAGAGGGCATCATGTCCCTTGGACAATTCGAACTTGCCTCCACCACGGCAAACTGGTCGAACGATTCGAACCGCACGCGCTATGCCCTGCTTTCCTTCTTCGGCAAGGCGGACTACAACTTTGGCAACCGCTATTACCTCTCCGCATCGTTCCGCCGCGACGGTTCCTCCCGTTTCTCGAAGGAAAGCCGCTGGGGCAACTTCTGGTCCGTCGGAGCTTCCTGGCGCGTTTCGAACGAGGAATTTTTGAAAGGCTCCCGCTGGATCGACAATCTGG
>CABTXO010000054.1 GCA_902488725.1 uncultured Bacteroidales bacterium | reverse complement strand
CCCCCCCGCCTCCCCGCCGCCCCTGCCGTGCGCGCCCTCGTCGTGCCCCATGCCGGCTACGTGTTTTCCGGGGCCGTCGCCGCGTCGGCCTATTCCCGCATCCCCTCGAAGGCCCGATACGACCGGATCTTTCTGATCGGGCCGACCCACCGCGCTCCCGTGGACGGAGCCTCGGTGGACACGGAATATGGCCGGTGGCGGACACCGCTGGGCGAGGTGCGCATCGATGCCGCAACCTGCCGCAAACTGGCAGGCATTTCTCCCTTACGGTACGTCCGCGCCGCGCATCTGCGGGAACACGATCTGGAAGTCCAGCTGCCGTTCCTGCAGCACCGGTTCGGAGAGGTCCCGCCCGTGGTGCCGATCCTCATCGGGACGCAGCGGATGAGCGTGCTGCGTTCCATCGCCGAGGCCCTGAAGCCGTACTGGAACGAACGGAACCTGTTCGTCATCAGCACCGATTTCTCGCATTATCCGGGTTATTCCGATGCCTGCAAGGCGGATGCCCGGATGGCGGACGCGATCCTGACCGGGAAGCTGGAGGCCCTGGCGACCGCGCTTGCGGAGAATGACAAGGCGGCCTATCCCGGGCTGGAGACGAGCGCCTGCGGCCAGTGCGCCATCGCCGTTCTGCTGATGTTGCTGGAGGGCGAGGAGCTTGTCATCGAAAAGACCGCCTACCGGAATTCCGGGGATTCTCCCTACGGCGGCCGGGACCAGGGCATCGGTTACAACGCCTTCGCCGTCCGGGAGCAAGCCGGTGCCCCGGATGCGTTCGTACTTTCGGAGGCCGACAGACAGGCGCTGCTGCGGATTGCCCGGGGCAGTATCGAATCTGCGTTCGACCCCTCGAAGAAATTGGATACGACAGCCCTCGGTCCGGCCCTGAAGACACCCTGCGGGGCCTTCGTGACCCTCCACCGGGACGGGCGGCTGCGGGGCTGCATCGGGACTTTCGGGGAGGACGCGCCGCTGTACCGGCTGGTGGAACGGATGGCGCGGGCGGCTGCCTTCGACGATCCCCGCTTCCCCTCGCTGCAGGCTTCGGAACTCCCGGAAGTGCAGCTTGAGATCTCCGTCCTGACTCCGCTCCGGCGTATTCATTCCATCGACGAGTTCCGCTATGGACGCGACGGCATCTACATCGTGAAGGGCGGCCGCAGCGGCACTTTCCTCCCGCAGGTGGCGCAGGAGGTGGACTGGACGAAGGAAGAGTTCCTGGGGCACTGCGCACGCGACAAGGCCGGCATCGGCTGGGACGGCTGGAAGGACGCGGAACTGTACACCTACGAAGCCATCGTGTTCGGAGAATAATTTTTCAGGAATATGGAAAAGGCAAGATACTGGCATCCGGAGGGGGAGGGCGCGAAGTGCGACCTCTGTCCGCACGCTTGCCGCCTCCGGGAGGGGCAGCGGGGCCTCTGCCGGAGCCGGGTGTTCCGGGACGGGGCCCTCTGGTCTTCTGTCTACGGGCATCCCTGCGCCCTGGCGGTCGATCCGGTGGAGAAGAAACCGCTGAACCATTTCCTGCCCGGCACCTGCTGTCTGTCGCTGGCCTGCCGCGGCTGCAACCTGCGGTGCCTGGGTTGCCAGAACTGGGAGATCTCCCAGTCGGATGCGCCCGAGCCGGAGACCTGGTCGCCGGAGAATGTCGTCCGCGCCTGCCTGAAGGGCGGCTGGCCCTCGATCGCCTACACCTACACCGAGCCCCTGACCTGGTGGGAGTACACCTATGACATCGCTTCGCTGGCACATGCACGCGGACTCAAGAACATCCTCGTTTCGGCAGGCTACATCAATGCCGAGCCGCTGCGGGAACTTGCGCCTTTCCTGGATGCCGCGAACATCGACTTGAAATCGCTCAACGACGAGACGTACCGCCGGATCTGCGGAGCGACCCTCGCTCCGGTGCAGCGGTCGCTGGAGATACTCCGGGATGCGCCGGTGGAACTGGAGATCACGAACCTGGTGATCCCGGGCATCAACGATTCGGAGGAACAACTGACGGAACTCTGCAAATGGCTTGCAGACAATGGTTTCCGGGATTGTCCGCTGCATTTCAGCCGCTTCTTCCCGCAGTACCGGATGCGCGAGGTCCCGGCGACGCCGGTCGCCACCCTGCACCGCGCGCGGGACATCGCCCGGGCCGCGGGCATCCGGCATATTCATCTGGGAAACGTTCCGGGGGAGGCATGAACTTGAGCGTGACCACAACCCGCTGGATATTCCCGAGACTTTTGTTAATTTTGTCCGGATGGGCAGTCTTAAGAAATATCTTTTCCTGGCGTTGCTGGCGCTCTGCTTCGGGTCCTGCGGATTCGGAGGGCGGGGCGGTCGTGCGGAAGCGTTGCTGGACGGGATGGAGGCCCAGCTGCACACGCAGCCGGACAGTGCTTTCGTGGCGCTGGACTCGCTCGACAGGTCTTTGCTTACGACGCCGGAACTGAAGGCGCGCCATGCACTGCTGTATTCCATCGCCCTGGACAAAGTGGGCATCCGGCTCACCAACGACAGCATCATCGGCATCGCGGTGGACTGGTATGCCTCGCACGGGAATGAAACCGAGCGGCAGACGGCGCTGGAATATCTGCGGAAAGTCCGGCAGAATGCGGTCGACTTTTCCCCGCGGGACACGCTCGCCGTCCAACAGGAGCGAATGATTATGGAACGGTACACCGACAAGGCGCAGCTGGTGTCGGACCGGCGCTCCCGCTCCATGCTGGGGTTCCTCGTTCTGATTGCCACCGCTGGGCTGCTGGCCGCAGCCTTTCTGTTGCGGAAGGTGTTCCGGAAACTTCGGTCGAAACCGTCCGACGAGGCGATGGCCATCATTTCACGGCGGCTGGAAGTGCTGGACAAGTTCCTCGCTTCCAAGATCGCGAACGACTATTCCTACGACCGGCAGGCGGAAGAAGACCTGGACAAGCTGGTGTCCGACCGGGACGACTTCCTGCATTCGACCCGGGTTCTGCTTGAAAGCAGCCATCCGAAATTCATCGAATATCTCTGCTCGCGTGGACTGACCGATTGGGAGATCGGCTATTGCTGCCTCTATGCCCTCGGGTTGAAAGGGAAGGAGGTCGGGGAATATATTCAGAAGAAGCGGCACTACATCATCAGTTCCGAAATCCGCCGCAAATTGGGGCTTTCCGAGCATGACACGAACATCGGCATCTGGCTCCGGCAGCAGATGGTAAACTCTTCCCTGTAGTATTTTGTGAATATTTTTGTAATATATTGAAAGTTAAGAGTTTAGATGCTTGACTTTTTTCGTTTCAGATGGTCATGTAAAACTATTTCCAGATAGTTTTGCACCATGAAACGATGCTTGCTTTTCTTTTGTGCGGCGCTGCTCTTCTGCGCGGCGCGGGCGCAGCAGGTGGACACCCTGCGGGCGGCGGTGTTCACGGCGGCCGATGTCAAAACCTTCGCAACCCACAAGAAATACTACCTTGCTGCCGAAGACCGGAACCGGTTCGCGACGGCCCTCCAAGCCTTGGAACTCGTGCCGAACGTGCGGGTCCTGGACGGGGAAGTGTCCCTGCAGGACGGGCGGAAGATTCTCTTGGTGCTGAACGGCATACCGGCCAAGGCCATCGACCTGGCCGCCGTACCGCCCTCCGACATCAAGTCGATCGACGTCTACACGGATCCGCCGGCCCGCTACGCGACCGACGGCCGGACGGTCGTGGTGAGCGTCCGGACTCGTGGACACCAGCAGGGGGGTGCCCTGTCACTCTCCTCGCTGAATGCCTTTCAGACGGTGTTCAACAAGGAGACCGCTTCCTTTCAATACAATTTCGGCAAGTCTCGGATCGGTATCTGGTACGACGGGAAGATCAACCGGAACGGGGGATTCTTCCGCGACCAGACGATAGACTACACCTTCGACGGCGTGCAATATTCCAAAGTGAAAACCGGACGGGAAGGAGTATCGAAGGTGTATCGTCACGGTGGAATGCTGGATTATGCGCATTTCGACGAGGGGCGCCACGCATTCAGGGTCCGCGCGGGGATAGCCGGAAATCTGGTGGACAATTCCGTCTCGCAGCAGGTGCTGCGGTCGGGCGTCCAGACGGTCCGGTACGATGCGGACCTGACCGACCGGAACCGGGACCTGAGCCCCTGGTTCGACCTGTACGGGGAGTGGACTCCGGGAGAAAAGCACAACCTGGCGTTCGACCTGACCGGAGAGTCCTATCGGACGGCGTCCCGCTATGGATATGCGGAAACGGAACTTTCCGCAGGCGACCGCTTCCGTTCCGGGAGCCGGATCGACGGACGGACGCAATCCATCGTCGGACAGGTGAGTTGGGCATGGGATTTCGCAGACAAACATGCGTTTGAAGCCAGTGCGCGATGTGCACTCGGGCGTTCTTTTCAGGAGTGCCGAACCCTCGCGGAGGACTTCGATGTCCGGATGCGCACCGTGAACACCTTGCTGTTCGCCAAAGTCAGCGGGGCGTTGGCTCCGAAGCTGTTCTACTCCGTCCGTGCCAATGTGGAAGGTTACCGGCAGGTGTCGGCGAGCGGGAAGCGTGTCAGCCCCGTCGCGCTCACGACAATGGCCTCGCTGCACTATCTCCCGGGCGAGCGGTCGGACTTCCTGCTGCAATATGTTTCCGAACGGCTGGCGCCCAGTCTTTCGGACCTCAACACCGCCTCCTATTTTCGGGACGATAAATATGCATATTCCGGGAATCCGGACCTCGTGCCGTATGTGCGACAGCAGCTTTCGTTGCAATATTCCTTCACCTCTCCCTGGATCGATCTGTTCCCGACGGTGGAACTGACGATGGCACCTGGAGACATCCTGCCGGCGTTCGTGCGGAAGGACGCGTTCATTCTGGAGACGAAGGTCAATGCGGACCGGTCGATGCGGGCGGCCGGCTGGCTGACCGTGCAGCTCAAGCCGCTCCGGGACAAGTCCTTGACCGTCGGTGCGACAGCGCAGCTGGGCTATGACCGGAATCAGCTCGGCTCCGTCACGCATGCGCTATGGGGACATTTCTGGGGAATGCAAGTGTCCTATTCCAGGCCGAAATGGAGCCTGACCGGGCATTACAACACGGCCCGGGAGTCGCTGGCAGGCCCCCACATTGTCCGGGGGGAGCACATCGGCTACCTGGAGGGGGCGTACTGCATCGGGGAGCATCTGCGGCTGGGACTCGGCATCCGCTATCCGTTCTTCAAGGGTTGGGAGTGGCCACAGGGGACGGTGCAGGATGCCATGATCCGGCTGACGGATTACCAGTTGATCACCTGTTTCCGGAATATGTGCTATGCCACGCTGGTCTACCGGTTCTCGTTCGGCCGCAAGGGCAGGGAAGTGCAGCAGCGGCTGACCAATGAGGGGGCCGGTTCCGGAGCTTTGAAGCGGTGATTCCGCTGCATGAGGATTCATTCCGGGGATTTTGGGAATTGCAGGAAATCTGCTAAATTTGAACAAGTTCAAACATCCGGAAACCGTGCACAAGAACTTGTTCCTTTCCATGATCCTGGCGCTCCTCTGCCCGGTCGCATTCGGGCAGACGGATTCTTTGAACTATGTTCTCAGCGGAGCAGTCTACGAGGCGGAGACCGGCAAACCCCTGTCCGGGGTCCGGGTTTCGCTGCCCGGCAGCCATTTCGCGACGGTCACCAACGAAGACGGCGCCTTCACGATCAAATCGAACTTCCAACCTTCGTCCCTGGTGTTGATCCTGATCGGTTACAAGACCGTGACCCGCCCCGTCACCTACGGGCGTGCCGAGCCGTTGGACATCCTGATGTCGCGCGATGCACTTTCCCTGAAGGAGGCGGTCCTGATCGGCAATCCACACACCTTGCTCGAAAAGGCGCTGGACCATATTCCCGTCAACTACAGCAACACTCCGGAGCGTTTCCAATGTTTCTATCGGGAAACGGTGCAGAAGCGGCAACGCTTCATCAACATCTCTGAAGCGGTGATGGATGTCTACAAGACGGGCTGCACGGCCGGTGTCGTGCGGGACCGGGTCGCCGTCCGGAAAAGCCGGCTGCTCGTCAGCCCCAGGCGCACCGACACGCTGAGCGTAAAGGTGATGGGGGGGCCTACGCAGGCGACCGAATTGGATCTGGTCAAGAACGGCTCCTATTTCTTCAGCAATGAAAATCTCGCCCTGTACGACCTGGAACTGGCCCGTCCCGTGGTGGTGGACAACCGCCCGCAGTATGTGATCAAGATGATTCCGAGCGGAACGGCGGAATTCGCGCTGCGCTTCACGACCCTGTACATCGACATGGAGACCTTCGCGTTTACCCGCGTCGAGCAGTCCCTGGATGTGTCCGATCCGCTGAAAGCGACCGATGCCATGCTGATCCGGAAACCGGCAGGGCTCCGTTTCAGGCCCCGGGAACTGAATCTCGTGCTCAATTATTCCTACGACGGCAAGATCTCCCGGCTCAGCTACGTACGGACGGTCTTCCGCTTCAACTGCGACTGGAAGAAGCGGTTCTTCCGGACCGCTTTCTCGGCGATCAGCGAGATGGTCGTCACCAACCGGTACGAGGGGGCGGCTCAGCCCATCGACCGGACGGAAGCCTTCAAGTCGCGCGACTCGCTGTCCGATCGGGCGGAATACTATTTTGATCCGGATTTCTGGAAAGCCTACAATATCATCGAGCCGACGACGAGCCTGGAACACGCCATCGGCCGGCTGAAAAAATAGTTTCGGCGAATATGGACAAACGAACGATCTATTCAGGACTGCTCGAGGAATTGAAGGCAATGCTTGATCCGGAGACGGATCCGGTGACGATCCTGTCGAATGCGGCAGCTCTGCTCCATGAGCGGATGGGATTCTTCTGGACAGGCTTCTACGGCGTCCGTCCGGACGGCAGCGGCGGAGAAGAACTTCTGCTCGGACCCTTCCAGGGCCCCCCTGCCTGCATGCACATCGCCTTCGGCAGGGGGGTGTGCGGTTCCGCTTGGGCACGGCGGGAGACGCTGGTCGTTCCGGATGTGGAGCAGTTTCCGGGGCACATCGCCTGCAGTGCGCGCGCCCGCTCCGAAATTGTGGTCCCGCTGTTCCATCCCGGCACCGGGGCCGTTCTGGGCGTGCTGGACATCGACAGCGAGCAGGCTGGCACGTTCGATGCTGCGGATGCAGAGGGATTGGGCGAAATCTGCCTTTTCCTGGCTGAAAAATGCAACTGACGCCTTCCGGGCAAGAAAAATTTTGCATTCTGCAAATTCCTTCTTATTTTTGCATCCGCAAACGACGGGGGCGTAGCTCAGCTGGTTTAGAGTGCTGCAATGACATCGCAGAGGTCAACAGTCCGAATCTGTTCGTCCCCACCACCCGAAAGACGGTGGCCAAAAAAATGGCCACCGTCTTTTTTCCATTGTCATGTGAAGCGGATCCGGCTATTGCCCTGTGTAGGGATTCTGGTCCGTTTTTTCATTGACCGCTTTGTTGTTGATGAATTCGCTCTGCGGAATCTGGCAGATGAAGCGGTAGTCGTTGCTCTCCAGTCTTCCTACCGGTTTGGCATCCGCACCGTTGTAGCCGTCCAGCTGGGTCATTCCCCAGGAGAAATGCCCCGCCGGGTTCGCCTTGGTCGCTTCGTAGCGTACGAGCGGGCGCTGCAGGCGCAACAGGTCGTAGGAGCCGGTGACGCCTTCGCCGAGCAGTTCCTTGCGGCGTTCCACATAGATGGCTTCCAACAGCTGGTCTTTGGCAGTCGCCGTGCTGAGCTTTGCGTTGCGGGCGGACTGGAGCTTGTTAAGAAGTTCTTTCGCCTCCCCGGCGGATCCCATGTTCGCCTTTGCTTCCGCCATGATGAGCAGCATCTCGGAACCGCGCATGAGCGGAACATCGATCCCGTAGGAGTGGTTCGCATTGGAATTCTTCGCGCCCATCTTGTAGGTCCCGTCCCCGTAGGATTTCAGCTTGTTGTAGGCCCACTTCGCGGCGATGGCGGGCGTGCCGTTGCCGGTGCGGTGCCAGAACATCACCCCGTGTTCATCTGCATCCGTGACACCCGAAGTCTTGTCGCAGCGGGTACCCCGGTAGTCCGTGTCATCGAAAAGGTCTACGTAGGACTGATCGACGAAGATGCAGAGGAAATGGTACAGCGGACCGTCCTGCATGCCCTCGCCGTAGCTCGGGTCAAAATTCCACCAGTTGTTGAACACGGTGTTGCTGCCGACATTGGTGACATTCGTGTACTTGCAGCCCCAGATCAGTTCCGGGCAGCCGCTTTCCATGAGCTTGTCCATGCCGCTGCACCACATTTTCCGGCCCATCAAGGTGCCGTAGGCGTCGTAGGCTTTCTTGGCTTCCTCATAGGCTTCTTCCCAGTTTCCCATGACCTGATGCACCCGGGCCAGCATGGCGGCAGCCACGACTGCATCCACCTGCCAACGTTCGGAACGGGAGAAGCCCGAGAGATTCTGCTGCGCATCCGTCAGATCCTTCACCACTTGCTCGTAGCAGGTACCGACCGTCGAGAAGGGGAGATCGACCGGATCTTCGGGTGACAGGCGGAGAATCACACCCCGTTTGTCCTTGGCGATTGCGTAGGTCTGTTGATAGTTCAGCAATAGCTGGAAGTAGCAGTAGCCCCGGATGGCCTGTGCCTGTCCCAGAAGTGCTTTCTTTTCCGCCTCGGATCCCGTGGCCGGTTCAACGTTCGCGATGATGATGTTTGCCTCGTTGATTGTACTG
>CABTXO010000053.1 GCA_902488725.1 uncultured Bacteroidales bacterium | reverse complement strand
GTCACTCCGCTCATCGCCCTGATGAAGGACCAGGTGCAGACCCTGGAGAGCCGGGGCATCCGCGCCCTTGCCGTCCACGCCGGCATGAACCGTCACGAAGTCGATCTTGCCCTGAACAACGCCGCCTACGGCGACTTCGCCTTCCTGTACCTCTCTCCCGAGCGCCTGAACACGCCCCTGTTCCAGTCCTACTTGGACGTCCTGCCGATCTCCTGCATCGTGGTGGACGAGGCCCACTGCATTTCCCAGTGGGGCTATGACTTCCGTCCGGACTACCTGCGCATCGGAGAGCTCCGCAAACGGGTGGAAGCACCGGTCATCGCCCTGACGGCCACGGCCACCCCGCCCGTCGCGGAGGACATCATGGAGCGCCTGGAATTCCGGGAGAAATGCTGTCTGAAATCCGGTTTCGAACGCCCGAACCTGACCTACGTGGTCCGCAAATGCGAAGACAAGAACGGCCAGCTGCTGAACGTCTGCCGCGGGGTGGCGGGATCCGGCATCCTGTATGTCCGCAACCGCCGGAAATGCGAGGAGATTGCATCCTTCCTGACGGCGAACGGGATCTCCGCATCGTTCTACCATGCCGGTCTGGGCGGGGAGACCCGCTCCGCAAGGCAGGCGGACTGGAAGGCGGGACGCATCCGGGTGATGGTCTGCACCAACGCGTTCGGCATGGGCATCGACAAGCCCGACGTGCGCTTCGTGGTGCACTACGATCTCCCGGAAAGCCCGGAGGCATATTTCCAGGAGGCGGGGCGCGCGGGCCGGGACGGGGGCCGGGCCTATGCCGTGCAGCTCTGGAACGGCATCGACCTCCGCCGCATGAAGCAGCTGGAGGATGTGACCTTCCCGCCGCCGGACTACATCGAGGACGTCTATCAGAAGCTCCACATATTCTTTGAAATTCCCTACGACGCGGGCATCGGACGGCAGCTGAAGTTCAAGATCGAAGACTTCTGCCGGCGCTTCCGCCTACAGCGGGCGCCGGTGTTCTATGCGCTGCGCTACCTGGAGCGGTCGGACCACCTGACCTATTCGGAAGAAGTGGACATCGCCACGAAAGTGAAGATCGCCGTCGACCGCAAGGCGCTCTACGATGTCGAGCTGCCGGAGCAGGCGATGGCGGATCTGCTGGAGGCGCTGATGCGCCGGTACACGGGCATCTTCTCGTTCGTGCAGCCGATCGACGAGGATTCGATCGCGCGGCAGCTCGGAACGACCGTGCCGGGTCTGCGGCAGCTGCTGTATCGGCTTTCCCTGGAGCACGTGATCCGGTACGTTCCGGCCGACCGCTCGGACGTGGTCTATCTGCACCACGACCGGCGCCGACCGGGCGACCTCGCGCTTTCGCCGGAGCGATATTCACAACTCCAGGAGCGCTACCATGCGCGCGCGGCGGCGATGTTGGACTATGTGGAGGAGCAGGACGAATGCCGTCCGCGCTTCCTGCTGCGCTACTTCGGGCAGACCGACGCGGCGGACTGCGGGACTTGCGACGTGTGCCGCGCGAAGGAGGCTCAGCGGACCCTCCGCGACCGGACGCGCACGCGCCTTTTGGAATATGTCAACACGGAAAAGTCCGGGGAATATGCCTTGCAGGACATCATGCGCGAATTCGGCAATCCTGCGAGCGGCTGTTCCCCGGACTTTCTGGACATCCTCCGTCTGCTCATCGACGACGGAGTCGTCCCGCCTTACCGGTCTTAGTCTATTTCTTGAAGTAGCCGGTGATGACCTCCTTGAAGTTGTCGGGGATGCCGGTGAAGCGCTCCACGATCTTGCCTTCGGGGTTGATCAGCAGGGTGGTCGGGATGCCGGGCACGCCGTAGGCGTCCGTCGCCACGTTGTGGCGGCTGCCGGGCTCGCTGCCTTCCACGTCCCGGGTGAACAGGACGGGCCAGGTCATCTCCTTCTCCTTGGCGCGGGCCGGGCCGGCTTCCGCATCATGCTCCCACACGTTGACCCCGACGATTTCAAGGCCTTTCTTGTGGAGGGCGGCGTAGAGTTCCTTCAGTTCCGGAATGGATGCCATGCAGGGGCCGCACCAGGAAGCCCAGAAGTCGAGGAGCACGTAGCCCTTTCCGACATATTCGGAAAGTTTGGCGGCGGTGCCGTCGGCGAGTTTGCCCTCGATGTCCTTGTACATCGCGCCGGGCTTGGTCTCTTCGGCCTTGCGCATCGCTTCGATGCGGCCTTTGATCCGGGTGTTGTTCTTCACGACGTCACCGCCCTTGTTGTACAGGGCTTCGAAGTCTTCCAGTTTCAGGCTGTCGTCCAACTGGAAGAGCATGTTCAGGGCCTGGGGGCCGATGAAGTTGTTCAGGTTGGCCTCGTAGGTCTCGCGGCACAGTTTCAGGATCGGAGCCGAGTCGTCACCCTGGAACAGCGTGCCGATCTTCCGGCCGAAGTCGAGGTAGGCCGCCGTAATCGGGCTGCCGGCAACCGTCGAGGAATCCGCCAATGTCACCGTCATCTTCGGGACGTCCGGGATGAGGTTGATGCCATAGGCATGGCTGCGCTCCCCGCGTCCGGGATAGTCGAGTTTTACGCCGTACATTTTGTCGGCGGCGGTCGCCACTTTCAGGGCGAACTTGCCACTCTTGACGAGGCTGGAGTCGAGGACATCGGCTGTCTTCGCATCCGTCAGTTTGACCATCGCGCCGGGCAGGGCGGCGATGGAGTCGTTGGCGACGGTTCCTCTGATCACGGTCACGCCTTTTTCGGCGCATCCGGCGCAACTCAGACCGATCACGGTGCAGAGTCCGATCAAAAATAATTTCGTGGTCTTCATGGTGTAGAACGTTTGAATAGAAAGATTATAAGATGATAATTATTAATGGGTTTCAATGGCAAGCCCGTCGTAGGCGGGCAGGACTTCGGAGCGGATGTGCCGTTCGCGGCAGAGGGTCCGGAGCTGGTCGCAGAACTCATCGTAGCGGGGGAAGGCGTGGGACAGGTGGGTGAGCCAGGTGTGCCGGGCGCCGATCCGGTCCGCTATCTCCAATGCTTCGTCCAGGCAGAAGTGTGAGTGGTGCTTGTTGTAGTCCACGGTGTTGACCGTGACGTGTTCCAGGTCCTGGAGTTTCTCGAATTCGGCATCCGGGATCCGGTTCATGTCCGTGATGTAGGCGATGCCGCCGAAACGGAATCCCAGCACCGGGAGTTGGGCGTGCCAGCCGCGGATCGGAATGATTTCCACGGCATTGCGTCCGGCGGCGTTGCCGCCTTCCGCGCGATCCGCCCGGTCGATCATGTCCTCCATGCTCCGGCAGACCGGAATCAGCCTTCCGTCCGGCATCCGGTAGTGGTAGCCGATGTTGTGGACCCAGACCAGTTCCTTGTCTTCGGCATTCGCGTAGACCAGGAAGGGCTGCTCGTCGATCACATGCAGGTGCCATTCGGGTGCCCCCGGGTACCGGGGAAAAGCGAAGGCGTAGGGATATTCCCGGACCAGGTCGTCCACCACGTTCTGCTCGCAGTAGATTTCGGCGGCATGCCGGTCGATGTAGTTGAGGGCGCGGACATCGTCCAGCCCGCCCGTATGGTCTTTGTGGTTGTGTGTCAACAGGATGGCATCCAGATGGCAGAGGCCGTGGCCGAGCATCTGCTGCCGGAAATCCGGCCCGGCGTCGATCAGGATGTTCAGGCCGCCGTATTCCACGTACACCGAGGCCCGGAACCGCTTGTCCCGCGGATCCTGCGACTGGCACACGGGGCATTGGCAACCGATGATGGGGACGCCCTGCGAGGTCCCCGTCCCCAAAAATGTGAGTCTCGCTTTCAATTGCATTCAATAAATGCTTTCAACTGCATTCCATAAAGATAGCAGTTATTTTTGAATTCCTGCACCGGTTTCGCAAAACTTTCCCATTGCCGCACTCCAGCCCCCCTGATTTTCCGTCACTCGCATCCTTCCTCGGCCCTTTCGTTCCCTTTGCCTGCTCCCGCCGCAGTTTCCGGAGATCTGCGGAACCTCTTGCGGACATTTTCCAATCCAAGGCCGGGGCCAGCGGGTCTGGATCAGAGGATGATGTCTTCGAGGGTGTTGACTTTCGCGGGGTCGTAGGGGCGTTCGACGCGGAGGTAGTTGCCGGTGTAGCCGCCCATGCGGCCGTCCTTGCAGTCGGATTCCCAGAGCACCTCCCCGTGGCGGCCATGGTTGGCGGCGACGAAGGCCGCATGCAGGTCTGTGCAGAGGGCTTCGAGCCGGGCGACCCGTTCCGTCTTGACGGCATCCTGGACCTGGTCCTTCCAGGCGGCCGCCCGGGTGCCCGGACGCCGGGAGTAGGGGAAGATGTGCAGGAAGGCCGGCCGGATCCGGTCCTTCAGGAAGGAATAGGTCTCCTGGAAGAGTTCCTCGGTTTCGCCCGGGAGTCCGACGATGACGTCGATGCCGAAGAAGACGTAGGGTTTGAGGTTGCCTTCGGGCGAACCGGGCACCGGGTCCATCCGGCGGCGGACATATTCAATGCGCTCGGCGAAGAAATCGGTTGTGTACCGGCGGCCGACGCGCTGCAGCAGGGTGTCGCTGCCCGATTGGAGGGGAATATGGAAGTGGGGGGCGAACTTGGTGCCGGAGGCGATCCAGTCCACGATTTCTTCCGTGAGGAGGTTGGGTTCGATGGAGGAGATGCGGTAGCGGTCGATGCCTTCCACTTCGTCCAGCCGTTTCAGCAGGTCCAGGAAGGATTCGCCGGTGGTCCGGCCGAAGTCGCCGGTGTTGACGCCCGTGAGCACGATTTCCCGGATGCCGGTCGCGGCAATCTGCTTCGCTTGCGCCAGCACGTCTGCTGCAGGAATATTCCGGGAGCGGCCCCGTGCGAAGGGGACGGTGCAGTAGGCGCAGCAGTTGTTGCAGCCGTCCTGGATCTTCAGGAAGGCGCGGGTGCGTTCGCCGGTGGAATAGGCCGGGAAGATGGTGGAGGCTTCGGCAGCAGATTTCTCGGCGCTTGCGGCGGCTCGAAATGACAAGGCGTCGGCATCGCGGGATGACAGCAGGGGAGCGTCGCCCGGACCGGATGAGGTTCCTGCTCGGGAGCGGACATGTGCGGGCTGGGGGGAGTGGCCGAGCAGGGCGAGGGTGTCGGGGACGACACGGTTCTTTTCTCGGGCGCCGAACACCAGGGCGACCCCTTCTATGGCCTTCAGCTGCTCCTTCCGGAGTTCGGCGTAGCAGCCCGTCACCACGAGTTTCGCTTCCGGCGCGATCCGGTGCATCTTCCGGATGATGTTCCGGCATTTCTTCTCCGCTCGTTCGGTGACCGAACAGGTGTTCACCAGATACACATCTGCGGCTTCCTCCCACGGCACCACCTGCAGACCGTGCTGCAGGAAGCCCCGCTCGTAGGTCGAGGTCTCCGCGTAGTTCAGCTTGCAGCCGAGGGTCAGGAATGCGATTTTCTCCGCCATGTGTTCAGATTCAGATGCCGGTCGGGTCGGCGTCTCCGTAGGTCAGGGTCACCCGTGACCAGGCGCAGACGCCGCCGTCCAGGGGCGGATTTTGCTTCGAGACCGTCACCCGGATGGCCGTGAAGCCGGGGAACGCCCGGTGCAGGGCATCCACGATCCGTCCGCAGACGTGCTCCAGCAGGTCGGAGCGCTGTTCCATCTCCCGGCGGATGACCGCATACACGGCGGCGAGATCGACGGTGTCTTCCAGACGGTCGCTCCCTGCCGCCGGCTTGAGTTCGGCCTCTGCCTTGAAGTCCACCAGGAAGGTGTTCCCGTTCTGTTTTTCTTCGTCGCGGCAGCCGTGGCAGGCATGGAATTCCAGGCCGGAAAGCTCCAGAAAGCCGTAGTCGTTCATATTCATGCGCATATTCATCAATTTGAAGAGGCCAGCAGCAGGAAGACGCAGGGGCGCTTCCCGACCGGCTCGGGCGCACTCCGCCATGCGCGGACGGTGCGGGTGCGGATGGTCTGCGTGGGGAGGGTGAGGTCGGCGGCGCAGCAGAGCAGCGTGTCGGGGGAAAGGTTGGCGACGAGGTCCGTCAGCAGGGCATCGTTCCGGTAGGGCGTCTCGATGAACAGCTGGGTCTGACGCAGCTGCGCGGACCGTTTCTCGATCTCGCGGATGGCTTTCCGGCGCTCTTCCGTCTTTGCGGGCAGGTAGCCGCAGAAGGTGAAGCGCTGGCCGTTCAGACCGGACCCCATCAGGGCCAGCATGAGGGAAGAGGGACCTACGAGCGGTACGACCTCGATGCCGTGGGCGTGGCAGCGGGCGACCAGCTGGGCCCCCGGATCGGCCACGGCAGGCAGGCCTGCCTCCGTGATGAGTCCGACGTCGTGGCCCGGCTCTCCGGCCCCCCGCGGCTCGAACAGTTTCAGCAGGGCATCCACTTCTTCGGGCTTCGTGTGCTCGTTCAGTTCGTGGAATTCCAAACTGCCGATGCTGCCTTTCAGCCCGGCCGCGGACAGATAGCGGCGTGCCGTGCGGGTCTCTTCGACCACGAAGGTGGATAGATTCCGCAACAACGGGAACACCGGGGCGGGGATGACCTCGCGCGGGTCGTTGTCGCCCAGCGGAGCCGGGATCAAGTAGAGTCTGCCTTTCTTATTCATGGATCACGATCGTCTTTTTCTCTTTCCGGATTTCAGGCTGCTGCAGTTCATCCCGCCGCTTCCGGCGCATGAACAGGTTCCGGAAGAACTCCCCGAAAGTGTTGAATTCCCGTTGGTAGGTCACGCCCACTCCGTTGCGCTGGGTATTGTCCAGGTAGTTGGTGTAGTCGTCGGCCGAATGGGAGAACAGGCTCAGGCGCAGCTGGCCGGGTTTGTCCAGCTTGATCTCGATGTCCAGATCGCCCACCAGGCCGCCCTGCGCGCCGGTCCCGCCGGCGTTCCGGTTGCCGACCGTGCCGTTGACGATGACCCGGTTGTTGAAGAGTTGGGTGGACATGGCGACGTCGAAGATGTTTGTCCCGCTCTCGCTGGACTGGTAGTTCAGGCCGAGGTCCAGCGGGATGTCCAGTTTCTGGAGGATGTTGTTCAGTTGTCCGGCCATCATCTCCGCCACGTTCGAGTACAGCATGTTGGTGTTGTTCACGACCCCCGACTGCTCACCCGGCAGGAAACTGTTGGTGATCAGGAGCGAGAGGAACTGGCGCTGAACCTTGTCCTCCGTGTTCAGGGCTGCTTCCACCCGGGACTGGGTGGTGGGGTCGAGGTCCGGCACTGCGATGGAGAAGCCGAGGCGCGGCTCCCGCAGCCGTCCGGAGATGTCGATGCCGCAATTGACGGTCCTGCGGGTGGAGACGGAGGAGGTGTCCGCGATCAGGGTCGCGACGGAAGCCTTGGTGGCATAGTTTCCCTTGATGTCCAGGTCGCTGTCCATGATGTCCCCGTTGAAGCGGATCGAACTGCCCTCGGTGAGCGAGAAGTCCCGCTGGGCGATGTTCATGGCGTTGAAGTGGAATTTCCCCTCCGAGAGCGTGTAGTCTCCGTTGATGGTGAACTGGCCTTTGCGGACCAGCAGGTCCACGATGCCCCGGCCGCGCCCGCTGAGGTAGTTCCCGTTGAGGCGGTCCACTTCGACGAGGGCTTCCACCCCCGGCGTGCAGTTCAGCCGGAGTTTCACCCCCAGGTCGCTCTGCTGCGCGCTCGTGCGGTTCATCTTGTGCATCATCAGCTCGTACGGGTCGATATACACCTCCTTGACTTCCTCCTTGAACGTGAGCAGGTCGCTCTTGCCGGCATCCGTCGCGTTGTCCAGCGGAATGTGCAGCGAGCCTTGCTTCACGGTCCGGGCGTCGATGTCCAGCAGGAGGGAACTGAAGGGCCCCGTCAGGTTGACGCCGCCGGTCGCGAACACGTGCCCGTAGAAGGAGGGGTTGTCTTCGGGACCGGTGTCCAGCGCCTCCATCCGGTTCATGCGGATGTGCGTGTCCATCCGGAACTGCTGAAACTGCTTGAACAGCAGGCCGCCGGAAATCGTACCGGTGCCGTCGTAGTTGTCCTTCATCGCGATGTCGTCGAAGTACAGCCCGCTGTCGTCGACATGGAACGGCCCCGTGAGGTGGTAGGGGACGTTCGTGAAGCCCACCCGCAGCAACACGTTGTCGAAACGGGTGCCCTCGCTGGAGAGGGACGGTTTGTTGAGAGGCCCTTCCACGTGGACCCGGCCGGGAGCCTCTCCGCCCATTTCGCTGAAGACCTCGGAGAGGAGGGGGCTCAGGTAGCCGACATTCATGCCGTCCAGGTCGACCAGGGCGTCGATGGCTTTCGATTTCGGGAAGAAGTCTCCCGCGAGGGCCAGCGTCTTCCGGCCTTTCAGGTCATTCTCCGCCGAAAAGTGTAACTTGTCGCCTTCCTCGTCCCAGTGGCTGGCCAGCCGGAGGGTGCCCACCGGCTGCCCCGCGACCTTGGCGGAGTCGCAGGTCAGGTTCATCAGCAGCCCTCCGCGGGCGCTCGGCGACAGGAACATCGCATGTCCGGTCACAAGGCCTTCCAGATCGAATCCTGGCTTCAGCAGTTTGTTGAGGATCCCGACATTGAACCGGACGAGATCCAGGGAAAGGGTGTCGGGGCGATCCTTCGAGATGCCGCCGTTGATGCGGATGGACTGGTCGTTGCACGACGCCAGCAGGTTCCCGACGGAGAAATCCGGGCCGTTCAGTTCGATGGCGGCAGGGTTGATGCGCCAGCCTTCGCCGTTGTAGTAGATGTTCGACGGCAGTGTCTTTCCGTGCAGCAGCAACTTTCCCCGCTC
>CABTXO010000052.1 GCA_902488725.1 uncultured Bacteroidales bacterium | reverse complement strand
TCCAGGAGTTCGGGGTTGTATTCCCGCAGTTCATTCAGCAGGGTCTCGTAGCCCTTGGCGATGTCGTCCTCTTCGACGGAGACCATGAAGAGCAGTACGGAATTGCGTTCGATGTGGCGCAGGAAGCGGATGCCGATGCCCCGGCCCTCGTGGGCGCCCTCGATGATCCCGGGGATGTCCGCCATCACGAACGACCGGTCGTCGTAGTATTTGACGATGCCCAGATTCGGTTCCAGGGTCGTGAAGGCATAGCCGGCGATCTTCGGCTTGGCGCTGGTGATCGTGGCCAGGAGCGTGGATTTGCCGGCATTCGGGAAGCCCACCAGGCCGACGTCCGCCAGCAGCTTGAGTTCCAGGATGAACCAGCCTTCCTCTCCGTCTTCGCCGGGCTGGGCGAACCGCGGGGTCTGCATCGTCGCCGTCTTGAAATTGTTGTTGCCAAGTCCGCCGCGGCCGCCTCTGCAGAGCATCCGCTCTTCTCCGGGCTCCAGCATCTCGAACAGGACTTCTCCCGTTTCAGCATTTTTCGCAACGGTTCCGACCGGAACCTCGAGCATGACATCTTCACCGCTTTTCCCGGTCCGGAGTGCACCGGACCCGTTCGCACCGTCTTCCGCCTGCACATGCTTGCGGTATTTCAGATGGATCAGCGTCCAGAACTGGGGATTGGCGCGCAGGATGACATGGCCGCCCCGTCCGCCGTCGCCGCCGTCCGGTCCGCCCTTCGGGACATACTTCGCCCGCATCAGGTGCGCCGATCCGGCGCCGCCGTGCCCCGATGCGCACCAGATTTTCACGTAGTCTATGAAGTTGCTTTCAGGCATATTCACTCCATTTTTATTTGCATTTCAAACAGCGGGACTGTTTTCACCGGCAAAGATAGTCAAAATTTTTCCGAGCCCGTCCGGATGACACGAAGTTGTAACAGGAGGAGATCCTGTAGTTTCTTTGCATCAGAATACTGCAGAAAAATATTTTTTTGTATATTTACGGTACACCAGGTCCATGCACGGCACAGGGCCGATCGAATAACTAACCGGAGGTTTCATCATGAAAAAGGGATTTTTTTATCGTCTGGGAAACATTTCCCGCATCCACAATCGCGCCGCATTTGCAGATGTTGAGCATCGAATCAACAGATTACAAGGTTCGAACGTGTTCCTTGAACTTGCGGCCAAACGCTATTCCTGCCGGGAATTCAACAACCATCCTGTCGCTGCGGTGAAGGTCATGAAAATGCTCGAGGCTGCCCGGTTGGCACCGAGCGCCTGCAACAAACAGCCCGTGCATGTCTGGGCGGTCACCAGCAGCGAGGCCCTCGCACGCCTGCAGGCCATCCGCCCGATCTACGGTGCCCCTGTCGTGTTCCTGGTCGGCTGCAAGGCGGAAGAAGCATGGGTCCGGTCCGACGGCAAGAATTCGGCCGAGACGGATGCGGCCATCGTCGCGTCGCATCTCATGCTGGCTGCGGCGGATATGGAACTGGGCGGCACCTGGATCGGCTCTTTCGACCCGGCCAAGCTTGCCGAGGCCTTTCCGGAGACTGCCGGCTATGAGATCACGGCGCTTATCGCAGCCGGTCACCCGGCCGTCAACAGCGTCCCGTCCGAAAGACACAATCTCCGCAAGAGTATGGAGGAGTTCGCGACCGAGCTCTGATGCCGGCGCATACTCCTATTCGAAATTCCTTGAAGCGAACGGAAGCGCCTCCCGCAGGGCCAGGTGCCAATATTCCCAGTTGTGCACCCCGTTGCGCACCCGCAGTTCGCTCTTGACCTTGGCCTGACGCATCTTCAAATGGAGCCGGGTCGAGAGTTCCAGCAGGAAATCGTCGTCCCCGCAATCGAAGAACCATTTGACGGTACGGAGCTTGCCCAGCGTTTCTTCGTCGGCGTTGTCGAGGAAGGCGAGGGCGGAGTGTGCCTTGACGGATTCGCTGACGAGGTACAGCTTGTCCTTCTTTTGCTCCTTGCCCCCGACCTGGCCGGCCTCGTTGTCGAGCCAGGCGCTCATGGCGTAGCAGCTGGAAAACAGATCGGGATGCCGCTGGCAGTAGACGGTGCTGCCGCCTCCGCCCATCGACAGGCCCATCACGGCCCGGTGCTCCTTGTCGCCGATGCAGCGGTATTTCGCCTCGACGGCCGGAAGGAATTCCCGGAAGAAGAAATCCTCGTAGTTCCAGCCGGGCATGTTGAAGTAGCCGTTCCATTCGTGGTGGATGTCGGGATGTCCGGCGTTCGGCATCACGATGACCATCTCCTTCGCTTCGCCCGATGCGATCAGTTCGTCCGCGACCAATTTCATGCGTCCGCGTTCCTCCCAGGCCGTGTAGGTGTCGGAAAGTCCGTGCAGCAGGTACACGACCGGGTATTTCTTTTCGGACCGGTCGAAGCCGTCCGGAAGGTAGACATTGAATTTGACCGTTTTGCCGAGGATATTGCTCCGCAGGCTGTCGGTCACGACCCGGCCTGCGTGCACCGCAAGAACTGGCATCAGAAGCAAAAGGAAGAATGGAATTAACTTTTTCATATTCATTGAGTTAAGCATTTTTGTAAAGGCAGGGGCCGGGGGTCAGTTCGCGCCGCCGAGGATGTCGGAGAGGCGGATGACCTGGAAGACTAGCTGGGCTGCGCTGCCTTCGTAGAGGATGCCCACGGTTTCAGCATCGATCGGGCACAGGCAGGAATAGCCCCACCCGGGTTCCTCGTCCAGCAGCAGTTTGTACGGCCACGTCATGCCGTGGTCCAGGCTGGCCCTGACTGTCATCCGTTCCCGCACTTTCCGGGAATCTGGATTGGAGAACAGCAGGATGTCCTTTCCGTATCTGTTCCGGGCTGCAGGGAATTTCACCAGGCTGGCCTGGCAGACGGGTTCGGGCAGCGTGCCGTTGGAGGGATGGGCCGTCCAGGTCTTTCCCAGGTCCTTGGTGACGAATACCTTGCGCAGGCGGTCGTCGTTCCTGTAGTTGCGCATGTTCAGCATCAGGGTTCCAGGTTCCAGTTCGACCACTTGGTCCTCGCAGACATTCCGTGTGGCCGTGCCCTCGAAATGCCAGGTGGCGCCGTGGTCCCGGCTGTAGATGATGCCGGAGGAACCGATGTGGTCCTTGTCCCACCACTGGAAGGGAAACACCAGCGTGCCGTCGTGCATCGTGATGCCGTTGCCCGGGCCCCCCAGGCAGGTCGCCCAGGCAGGATCTTTGACCTGGGAAGTGATGTTGACCGGCTTGGACCAGGTCCTGCCGTCGTCGGTGCTCTTGACCAGCACCATTTGGGCAACCCGGATCGGATCCATCCCGGTCTTGGAGTTGAAGATGGCCGCCCCGCCCTCCAGTCCGTGTCCCCAGATCGCCGCGATGAAGATGTCGCCGGTGCGCTCGTCGACGAGCACGCAGGGATCTCCCACGCCGTTCTGCGCCTGGGGCAGACCGCCATATTCCCCCATGTCCATGGCAACGCGCATCTTTTCCCAGTGCCTGCCGCCGTCCGTGCTGCGGCTCACCCCGACATCGATGTCGCAGTTGAGGTCGTTGCCCGAGTCCCGGCGGATGTCGTACACGGCGACCAGCGTTCCCTTCGGGGTGCGGGCGAGACCGGGGATGCGGTAGGAGTCCGATCCGTCGTCACCGTGGGTCCGGAGGGCAAGACCGAGCCTGCGGACGCCGTCCCCGACGGCTTTGAAGGGCACTTCTCCACCGTCCGCAAGCCGGATGGATTTCACGGTGCAGGAAAAGGGTGCGGCCAGGTCGGTGCGTCGGGAGGCGATCTCCAGGCTGATGTAGAAATGATTGACGGCTGCGACCAGGTCGACGGAAAAGGGAAGTGTCACGGTGTTCGACCGCGGCCGGACCCGGCAGAGTTCCCGCGCATGCTGCGGGTCATGCCAGGTGCTCCATCCGCCCGCCCACCGGTTGTAATGGGTCTGGAACACAGAGGATTTCGTCCGGGAATAGACCGGGGAAACCGTTCCGGTGCCCATCAGGCGTGCACTCCGGACGGCCCGGACCGGGATGCCGTCCAAGGCGATCTCGACCGTTCCTTTCACCGGGACGGCCGCCTCGCTCGGCACGACGATTTCTGCGACGACGTTGTACGGCCGGTCCGCGATGACGGGGGTCCGGGGATAGATCACGTCGGCCGGGGTGCCGAGCAGGAGGGAAGAAAGCAGTGTCAAAAACATGTGGAAAGTCGCGTAAATCAGAAGATCAATGAAATGCCGGTGTCGGACAAGAGGCGGTCGAGCCCGGTCTTGAGCGTCCCGAGGACGGATGCTTCCGCATGCAGGGATATGCCGAGCCTCTTCCGGGTCGGGAAGGTCCAGTCTGCGCGCAGTCCGCCGCAGAGAAAGTCCGCCGTCATCACCCGTGCATCGTGCGGATACCAGTCGCGGACCGTCGCGGCGGCACTTTTGGATCCGGAATAGGAATAGCCGCCCGCAAGATTCTTGCGGAAGCATACTGATGCGCCGAACTCCAGCGTGGACCGAGACAGCTGAATATTCCTGCGTGCAGCGGCGTTCAACTGCAGATTGTCATACGAAAAGCGGGATTCCGGCAGCAGGTAGGTGTCCTGCTTGTCCTCCCAGTCGAGGGCGGCGCGGAACGACCAGCGCCGCACCCCTTGGCGGAAGGTGCGCTTTTCCCAGGCCAGTCCGGCCGCCGTGGTGGCATAGGTGCTGGTCACGGCCGAGGATGCGATCTCCCAGATGCCCTCTTTCGTGTTCCAGACCGTCGTGTAATCCGTGCCGTCCGTGTCTCTCCGGAGGAACGTAGCAGTCAGCTTCTGGTTGAAATCCTGTCCGAACAGCAGCTGGAAAGAGGCCGTGATCTCGCCGATCCGGGTGCTTCCCATCTTGCGCGGGATCGTGGCGGTCTGCCGGACCGATGTCCGGTGCGAGGCGAATCCCGCTTCGGCGAGCAGTCGCACGCCGGCGTTCAGTCCGTATGACAGCCCGCCCCCGTAGGCGCTGCTCAAATAGTACATCGTCCCCAGACCCGACTGTCCCACGGTCTCGTTGATGTAGTTCCCCAGTCCCTTGAGCACGAAGACCTTCTGCGGCTCGGATCCGTTGCTCAGGGTCGGTGTCGTGCGTTCGAACAGGTTCGAATACCGTCCGTACGCTCCGAAAACACTTCTCCCCGCCCGGAAGGCCAGCGAAGGTCTGAGGGCAATCTCGTAGTTGTACGACTCGGAGCGCGGATCGTTCTGTTTCGCGGCCAGCCTGTCTGAATATTCCAGGTGCAGTCCTGCGGCGAGCCTGTCCGGGATCAGCGGAAGTGCAGCCTTGCATTCCATTGCATAGGACTGCTTCTTCCAGCGGCTGTCCACCGTGTCCGCTACGTTGTACAGGAAACGCTCGTCCAGGGGATCGTACACCAGTGTGTTGTAGGAAGAACTCCGGACAGTGTTCCCGTGGTAGGCAAAACGTCCCCACAACTGGAATTTGCCCACTTGCAGGGCGCCCTGCGTGTCGAAGCGGAGGGCGGATTGTCCCGTACCTTCCTGTCTTCTGGCGAAGGTCCCGTCCCGCCACACGAATGAAGCGTCGACCGCATTGAATTTGTACAGCGGCGCGAAATGGAGGCCGGCTGCGTTGCCGCCCGCAGACCAGAGCGTCCGGGCAAAGTTCCATTCAATGTCGCTCCGGTCGCGGACGGCGTCTCGCTGCGCTTGCGCCGTCAACGGCGCAAGCACGGCGAACAATGCGGCTGTGATACGGATCCCGATCATTGCGAACGATTACTGGGCAGTGGTCCAAGTGCTCCAGCCGGGACGCTTGGCGCCGTTCCGCCGGATGGCGGGTGCGGGATTGACCTCGAAGTCTTCGCTGGTGTTGTTGGTGTCCTGATACACCTTCCTTCCGTCCTTTTCCGTCGAGGCCACCTTGCGGACGATGCTCTGGTTTCCGCCGGTGCCCTTGCACCAGATCTTCCCGGCGTCGATGTCGGCCGGAAGCCGTTTGTCGGCTGTCTCATTCCTCACGCAGTCGACGGCGTCGAGCACGTCGCTCTTCAGCACCTCCTGACCATAGTTGTTCGGGGCGTTCGATTCAAGATAATGGCCGTCTTTGCGCAGCGGGACACTCGGAGAGAACAGCACCCAGGCGGCTCCGGTGAACTGTCCCAACTGGTTGGCAAGTCCGGTTGCCTTGATGGTGCAGACAAGCGTCATGTTGACGGCGTTGCAGTCCGTCTGTCCCTTGTCCAGGTACTTCTGGCACACGGTCTCGAATTCGGCCGTGGAGAGGTCCTGAGTGTTGGCTTCCACACTGTGGTCTTTCGCCCAGGCGGCGATGACGAAGGATTCGCCCGGGGCGATCGGGTACTGGGTTCCGCTGCCCGGAATCTGCCAGATGTAGGTCCCGATGAAGACATAGTCTTCGGGTTTTCCGGTCAGTCCCGCGGAAGCGGAGAAATCGTAGACCTTGCAGGACATGGCATCCCCGAGGCAGAGGCCGTCGGCGTAGACGGTCTGGTCGGAATTGTTGTAGACCTCGAAATAGGTGTCCTTGAGATAGGGTTTGCCCCGCTCGTTCTTGCTGGCGTTGTAGTGGATCTCCTTGAACACGAGCGCCGAGGAGCGGGAAGCCGTCACCGGCACGACGCAGGCGGTGTTCGTCTCTCCGATGGAGACATTGTTGGCGGTCCCGATGTAATTGAAGGCGAATCCGCTGCTGGCATACTGCGCAGACACGGTGACGTTGTAGATGCCCGTGATGAGGGAATCGACTTGGCCGTGTGCGGAGGTAAAGGTCTTCGTCCGGGATTCTCCGGTACCGACGTTGTTGAAGACCACTTTGTAGGATGCCGGGGCGATGAACCCTTCTGCAGGCGTTTCGATGGTCACGTCGGACGTGTAGTACTTCACTTTGTTTTCATCCTTCTTGCAGGATGCGAGCAGCATGGCCGCTGCGGCCACGAACGCTCCGATCATTACGATTCGTTTCATGTTTTTCGATATGGTTGAGGTTGTTACAATTTGAGTTTCAGTTCAAAGCCGAAATACATCGGGTAGTTCAGTTCCGTAAAGGCTCCCTTCGTGATCTCGGAAGGATCCAGCGGTCTGGAATTGAAGAGATTGTTGACATAGAAAGAGGCGGTCAGGAAATTGCGGATCTCCTTCGAGACGTTCAGATTGAAGACAAGCGTGGTCTTGTGCCGCTCCGTGATGAACCGGCTGTCCGAGAGGGGATCGATCATGTAGCTGAACGCCGGATCGGAGGCCATCGCTTCGGTGAAGGGATAGACTTGCCCGTCGTCGTTGGAGATGTACTGCCGCGGTTGGGTGAAGACCCTCCGGTACGACCTTTCCCACAGTTTCCGCTACAAGAAATCCTTCATGGAACAGGACTGTGTCAACGCCCTGTCCATCTATTCCACGAACCTGACCGACGGCACCACGGTCTCCAACACCAAGGGCCGCAGGATTTTCGACGCCGACGGCCGGGAGATCACGCATTTCGGCCCCGGACAGAGCGGAGACTTCGCGACCTTCATGCCGTACTACTACTTTTCACATTACGATTTCTACGGCAAGGAACTGAACACGTACGCGAAAGCGATCCTGAACTTGTACAAGAGCTGGAAGAAAACCAGCGAGCGGATCCTGCTCGGCGGGGATTTCAAGTCGGACGGCAACCTCGGCCGGGGGCTCGTGTTCCCCGAAGGGTTCCCGCCCCTGCGCAGCTCCAATCCGGAATCCGGCTACCGGGAACGGCCCCTGTACGACATTCCGTTCGTCAACCAGATCGGCCTGTTCGCGGAAAGCACCTTCAAGACGGAGATCCTCAGCAGGGGACTCAGCCTGACCGGCGGACTCCGGTTCGACCGCGTCGCCCGTCTGACATCCCTTTCCCCGCGCATCAACGCTTCCGTCGAACTGCTCCCCGGAGCGCTTTCCCTCCGCGGCGGCTACGGCATCACCGCGAAGGCCCCCACCTCGGGCTACCTGTACCCCAACAACGCCTACTACGACCAGTCGAACTACAACAGCCTGGACGCGAGCGACGAGAAGCAGCGGCTGGTGCTCGCGACCACCTATGTCTTCGACACGCGCAACCCGGATCTGGAAATCGCCCGCAACCGGAAGGCGGAGATCGGATTCGACCTGACGATCCGGAAGCGGTACCGGCTGGCCGTGACCTTCTTTGACGAGCTGATGAAGAACGGCTACGATTTCGATGCGACCTTTTCCTCCATCCGCTGGATGCCGTACCGGTACTATTCGCAGACCGGCATCGATGCGGACGGCTGCCCGATCCTCGCCCGCACGACCGACTCGCACAAGTTCTTCACCTGCTACATGCCGGTCAACAGCGCTTGGCAGCATAATTTCGGCATCGAATACGAATTGAACCTCGGCCGGTTCGACGCCATCCGCACGTCCTTCTACCTGAACGGCGCCTGGATGCGCACGGAGAACACCAGCACCGGCTATTCCTTCGACGTCAACGCCGTCCAGGGCAGCACGCTCAAAAGCCACGTGGCCGTCTATGATCCCGGGACCCGGACGTATGAATATGAAAAATCCATCACCACCCTGCGTGTTACCCACAACATCCCGTCGATCGGTTTTGCGGTCACGCTGACTTCCCAGCTGAACCTCTTCTCGAAGAGCTGGACGAAGTACCGGAACGAGACCTTCCCGCGGCAGTACATCTCCAACGACGACGGGCAAGTCTATCCCTTCACCGAAGCGATGGCCTCCGATCCGGCGTTCAGCTACATGATCGAT
>CABTXO010000051.1 GCA_902488725.1 uncultured Bacteroidales bacterium | reverse complement strand
TCGAAGATGAGAGGATACACGATGAAGACCTGCCGGCCGAGGGCGATCTGCTCCTTCAGGAAGCGATACAGGTCCGGACGCTTCCCTTCCCCGATGGAGAGGGTCTGGATCGGTTTGCGCCCGGGAGGCATCTCGTCGATCACGGACACGTCCAGATCGCCGTACAGGGTCATCGCGAGGGTCCTCGGAATCGGGGTCGCCGTCATCACGAGCACGTGCGGCGGAAGGCCGTCCGCCCCTTTCGACCAGAGCTTGGAGCGCTGGTCCACCCCGAAGCGGTGCTGTTCATCGATGACCGCGAGCCCCAGCCGCAGGAACCGGACTTCGTCCTCGATCACGGCGTGGGTCCCGATCAGGATGCCCACCGATCCGTCCCGGAGCCCTTCGTGAATCGGTCTGCGGGCCGCTGCCGTTACGGCACCCGTGAGCAGTTCACAGCGGACCCCCGTCGGGGCGAGGTAGCGGGAAATGTTGGCATAGTGCTGCCGGGCCAGGACCTCGGTGGGAGCCATGATGCAGGCCTGGTAGCCGTTTCCGACCGCGATGAGGGCCGTGAGCACCGCCACCATCGTCTTGCCCGAGCCCACATCCCCCTGCAGCAGCCGGTTCATCTGGCGCCCGCTCATCAGGTCGGTGCGGATTTCCTTGATCACCCGCTTCTGCGCTCCCGTCAGATCATACGGAAGGGCATGATAGCAGGTGTTGAACGCCGGACCGACCTTCGGCATGGGGATGCCCACCTCCGCACGGCTGCGGACATATTTCTGCTTCAGGAGCGACAGCTGCAGCAGGAAGAATTCCTCCCATTTCAGCCGGTACTGCGCCTTCGCGAGGGCGTTGCCGTCGGAGGGAAAATGAATATTCCGGAGTGCAAACCGAATCGGCACGAGCCCCTTTTCCTTCAGGACATAGTCCGGAAGGATTTCCGGCACGTCTTTCAAGGCAAGGTCGAGGGCGGCCGCCATCAGCCGGTTCATCACCTTGCCGGTGATGCCTCCGTTCTTGAGCCGGTCGGTGGAGGTGTAGACACCGGTGAGGGTCCCCTCGAAACGGGCGGCTCCCTCCGCGGGCGGGTTGTCGATCTCGGGATGGACCATATTCAGACGACCGTTGTACACGCTCGGCTTCCCGAAGAACAGGAAGGTGCTCCCGGGCCTCAGCCGGTCGAAGGTGTACTTGATGCCGCGAAAGAAAACGAGCTCCATTTCCCCGCTGCCGTCCCGGACGAGGACCGAGAGCCGCTTCCCGCTCTTGCCTGCCAACTCGGTCGACACGACCTGCGCCAGAATCTGGATGAAGGCGGCGTCCGGATGGACATCGACGATCTGCTGGATGGAACTCCGGTCGATGTACCGGAAAGGATACAGCCGGATCAGGTCTCCGACTGTCGTGACCTGGAGTTCATGCGAAAGCAGTGCAGCCCGCTTGGGCCCCACGCCCGGCAGGTACTGCACGTTCGTATCCAGTTCGCTCCGGTCCATTACACAAATGTAGGAATTTCACGGTTCTCTTGCAAAATCAGCTGAATCTTGCTACATTTGATGTGCCAAAAAACGACACAGCGATGGTCCCGGAACTGATCAACAAATATCTTTGGCTGCTGAACCCCCTCATCGTCCCCGGCCCTGGCGGCCTCTCTCTGCAGGAACTCTGCCGCCGTTTCGGGGACCGTTTCGACACGGTCTATTCCCGCCGCACGTTCAACAACCACCGCGCGGCGATCGCGGAAGTCTTCGGCATCGAGATTGCCTGCGACCGCAGCACGAACCGGTACTATGTTCCCTTCGGGGAAGAGGCCCTGGACCATGACGAAAGTGTCGAATGGCTGATCAACACATTCACTGTCAACAGCTTGCTCACCATGGGACGGGAACGTTTGTCCGGCCGGGTCGCCGTGGATGAAGTTCCTTCCGGTCAGAAACACCTGACCGTGATCATGCAGGCGATGCAGGACGGGCGGGAACTGGAGATCGGCTACCGGAAATATTCAGGGGCCCCTTCCGCCGGGGCGGAAATGCTCCATGTGCAGCCGTTCGCGGTCAAGGAACACGGCAAACGCTGGTATTTGATCGGCTTCTGCAGGGAACGCGCCCCGAAGCCCGGGACCCCGAACGCAGACATGGCTGCCTGGCGGGTGTACGGCCTCGACCGGATCGTGTCGATGCAGGTCACGGCCGTGCATTTCCGGATGCCGAAGAACTTCGACGTCGACGCTCTCTTCTCCAACAGCTACGGCATCTACTTCCCGGCCGCCGGACAGAAAGCGGCGACCATCCGGTTCCGGGCGACCGCCGAAGAGGCCCGGTATCTGCGGGACCTGCCGCTGCACCGTTCCCAGACGGAGGAAGGGGGCCTCGGAAAGGCCGGCAGCGTCACGTTCAGGCTCCGGGTGATCCCGAACAAGGACCTGATCATGGAATTCTGCAAACACGGGGACCGAATCGAGATCCTGGAGCCGGCGGAAGTCCGGACCGCCGTGGCGGACGAATTGCGCCGCGCCTCCGCACAATATGACGACATCAAATAACCCGATATGAACACCACACGCAAAATCGTCCTCTGGGCGACCGCAACCCTTACGCTCATGCACTGCACGCAACAAAAGACTGATTCAGAACAGGAAGGCTACATCGGGCCTTCGGACATCCGGATCGAAGACGGGCACCTGTCCCCGGAAGCGCTCCTCAGCCTCGGACGCCTGTCAGACCCCCAACTCTCCCCCGACGGGAAATGGATCCTCTACGGGGTGTCCTACACGGACATTGCCGCCAACCGGACCTGCCGCAACCTGTTCCTCTCCCCCGCGGATCCTGCCGCCATGTCGGTCGACTCGGCCGTCATTTCGAGCGGCAGCGAGAAATCCCCTTCCAAAATCCAGCTGACCAAGGCAGGCAAGAGCCTCTCCAATGCCCGCTGGTCGAAAGACGGCAAGGCCATCTTCTACCTCCAGGGCGGCCAGCTCTACAAGGCGCCCTTCGCGGACGCGCGGCTCGGAGAGGCCCGGCAGCTCAGCAACTGGGAGAACGGCATCTCGGAATTCAAGCTGAGTCCCGATGAAAGCCGCATCCTCTTCACGAGTTCCGTCCCGAACGACAAGCTCCGGCAGCCCAAGGATTTCGACCCGGCGCTGGACAAGGCGCAGGCCTACGTGACGGAAGACCTCTCCTACCGGCACTGGGACCACTGGGTGCTTGAAACGCCCCAAGCCTACGTCGCTCCCTTCGGGGACGGACAGCTCGACACGACTGCAGCCGTGAATATCCTCGGCGACGAGGCAGGGAAGTTCCAGGTGCCGAACGAGCCCTTCGGCGGCATCGAACAACTCTGCTGGAGTCCGGACGGGAGCAAGGTGGCCTATTCCTGCAAAAAGACCGCGACCGGGAAGGAGTATGCCTTCAGCACGGACACGGAGATCTATCTCTATGACATCGCGTCCCGGGAAACCGTCCGCATCCCGATGGACGGGGGCTACGACACCGATCCGGTCTGGAGTCCCGACGGAAAGCACATCGCCTGGCTCTCCATGGCCCGGAACGGCTACGAGGCCGACAAGACCCGCCTGATGGTCGCCGACTTCGCACCGTGCGAAAAAGGCCGCAAGCCGGAATGCGGCGGGGAAATTCCGCATGACAGTCCGGTCTGCAACATCCGTGACCTGACGGCCGGATTCAAGTACAACGCGGCCAGTCCCGTCTGGTCCGGAGACAGCAAACAGCTCTATTTCAATGCACTCGTGGAGGGTCTGCAGGCGATCTACAAGATCGATGTGCAGAATGTTTCGGGGGCGCACGACGATCTGCCGGCGCTGCCGGTCCGGATCACCCCGGAGGACGCCTGGTACGACTTCAACTCCCCCTTCGCCTTCCGCGACGGCAAGCTGCTGGCCAGCTGGTGCTCCATGCAGTTCCCGAACGAACTGGTGACGGTGAACGAGGCAGACGGCCGGTTCCGGCCGCTGACCGATGAGAACGGCCATATTCTCAAACAACTGAAACCCTGCCGGATGGAGGCGCAGTGGCTGCCGACGGTGGACGGCAAGAAGATGCTGACCTGGATCGTGTATCCGCCGGAATTCGATGAAGGTGCCCTGCGGCGGGAAGGGGGTGCAGCGGAAGACGCCGGTGCAAAATACCCGGCCGTCGAGATCCTGCTGGGCGGCCCCCAGGGCACGCTTTCCCAGGGGTGGAGCTACCGCTGGAACTACTATCTGATGGCTTCCCAAGGCTATGTGGTGGTGCTGCCGAACCGGCGCGGAACCACGGCCTTCGGTCAGGAATGGTGCGAGCAGATCAGCGGGGACTACATCGGCCTGAACATGCAGGACTACCTGACGGCGGCGCGCTACATCAAGGGGCAGCCGTACATCAGCAAGCTGGCGGCCTGCGGGGCTTCCTACGGAGGCTACAGCGTGTACTACATGGCGGGCATCCACGGGGACACCTACGACTGCTTCATCGCGCACGCGGGCATATTCGATGAAAAGTACCTGTACTACGAGACCGAGGAAATGTGGTTCCCGAACTGGGACAACGGCGGCCTGACGGAATATGCCTACACGCCGGGCGAGATGGGTCCGCGCGGGGACGGCAGGACCTTCGGCGGGATGCAGCAGGCGGGTTCTCCCTGGAGCAACGCGCCCAAGGCCGTGCGGCATTATTCCAACTCCCCTGCGGCGAACGTGACGAAGTGGCACACGCCCATCCTGTGCATCCACGGCATGAAGGACTACCGCATCCCGTACGACCAGGGCATGGCGGCCTTCAACACGGCCCGGATGATGGGCGTGCCGTCGAAACTGATCGTGTTCCCGGAGGAGAACCACTGGATCCTCCAGCCGCAGAATGCGCTCTTCTGGCACCGGGAATATTTCGACTGGCTCGACCGCTGGTGCAAATAATTTGAATTTCCTTACTTCGCGCGCAGGGTCAGGATGTCGATTTCCGGCCATGCGCCGAAGCGAAAGTTGACCCAGCCGCCGAGGCCGGCGCTCACGAAGAGGACTTGGCCGTCCTCTTCGAACGCTCCCGCCCATTCGCGGAAGAAGAACATGGCCGGCGAAAGCGGTCCGATGCGGAACTGCCAGGCATGGGTGTGCCCGGAAAGCGTCAACTGAATGTCCGTGTCGGGCAGAACGGCCTTACGCCAGTGCACGGGGTCGTGGGTCAGCAGAATCTTGCATATTCCCGAAGGCAGTCCTTCCATCGACTTGGGCAGATCGGCCAGCTGCGGGAAAGGAGGTTCTCCTTCGTTTTCCACGCCCAGGATTGCCAGGCTGTCCGCCCCGCGCCGGACGATCCCGTGATCGTTCAGCAGCAGGTGCCAGCCCATCTCGTTCTCCAGGAATTTCAGCCGCGTGACGAGGCTGTCCAGCGTAGCCTGCGAGCGGTCGGACTGGTAGGTGCCGTAGTCGTGGTTGCCAAGAATCGACCAGACCCCGTCGGGGGCCGCCAGCCGGGACAGGACCGGCACGAAGGGTTCCACTTCGGATGGAATCCGGTTTTCCAGATCTCCCGTGAACAGAATCACGTCCGGTCGGGCTTCCAGGACTTTGCGGACAACCCGTTCGACCTTTCCCGGATGCCGTTCGTACGAGCCGATGTGCCAGTCGGACAAGTGGGCGATCCTGTAGCCGTCGAAAGCGGCGGGAAGATCCTTTATCTCGAGGGTGACATTCCGGACCCGCAGGAGTCGCCAGCCGACGGTGAAACCGAAGAGGAAACAGGCGACCAGAGCGACGGAGAGGCAGATGCCCGCTTTCCTGCCGTAGCGGGCGGCATTCGGAATGAATATGCCGGCGATCTTCCCGAGCAGCCAGCAAAAAAAGTAGAGGCTGGCGGGCGCGAGGAAGAACAGGAAGATGAAAAAGAGCAGGCGGATGAAGTAGGCTGGTGTCATGGCTGCGGATAGCGGGCTGTGGTCCGGGCCGCTGCTGCGGCGGCTTCTGCGAAGTCGGGTCCCGGAGCGGCGTAGAGGATGGCGCGGGAAGAATTGATCAGCAGGCCGCCGAAGTCGTTCGCCCCGTGGGCGATGACTTCCCCGGCGCTACCGCCCTGGGCACCGACGCCGGGCACCAGGAAGAAGTTGTCCGGGCAGAAGGTCCGGATCTCCTGCAGTTTGTCGGCCTTGGTGGCCCCCACGACGAACATCAGGTTCTCCGGGGTTCCGATTTCCATCGCGGTTTCCATCACGACGCGGTAGAGCGGCTTTCCGTCTTTCGTTGCGGTTTGGAAATCTGCGGAGGTGGGGTTGGACGAGAGGGCGACTACGATGGCGTAGCGGCCGTCATATTCCAGAAAAGGAGCGACGGTCTCGCCGCCCATGTAGGGCGACAGGGTGACGGCATCGAAGTCGAAGGTCTCGAAGAGGCTCCGGGCGTACATCCGGGCGGTGTTGCCGATGTCGCCGCGTTTGGCGTCGGCGATGAGGAACTGGTCCGGGTGGTTGGCGCGGAGGTAGCCGACGGTGGCGTCAAGGGTGCGGAGGCCGTCGGGGCCGAGGGCTTCGTAGAAGGCGAGGTTGGGTTTGTAGGCGATGCAGTGGGGGGCGGTGGCGTCGATGATGCGGCGGTTGAATTCCAGCACGGCCTCCGCCGCGGTCCGGCCCTTCCGCACGCAGTCCGGCAGCTTTGCCACATCCGTGTCCAGCCCGACGCACAGCATCGTGCCCTTCCGCTGCATATTTTCAAATAATTCTTTTCTTGTCATTTTTTATTCTTGTTTTTTTGTGGACGGGTGCCTCCGGGCTGGTAAATCCCTCCCGTTCACGGAGCCACGGGCGGCTACGCCCTTCCGGGGATACATTTCCGCAGAAAGGATCATCGGTAATATTCGTAGAATTTGGCGATGGATTCCATGCCGGCGAAGAACTGGCTGAGGAGGTAGCTTTCGTTCGGGGAATGGGTGGTGTCGCGTTCCAAGCCGAAGCCCATCAGGAGCGGATCGATGCCGAGAATCTGCTGCATGTCCGCCAGGACAGCGATGCTGCCGCCGCCACGGCTCGGCACCGGTGCGATGCCGTAGACTTCCTCCATCGCGCGGGAAGCGGCTTGGAAAGCGGGTGACGAAATCGGAATCAGGAAGCCTTCACCGCCTTCGCAGGGCTTCACCTCGATGCGGCAGTACGGCGGCGCAATGCGCTCCAGATGCCGTTTGAACAGTTTCGTGATCTTGGCGCTCTCCTGGTTCGGCACGAGCCGCATGGAGATCTTCGCATGGGCGGCGGAAGGCAGGACGGTCTTCGCCCCTTCGCCCGTGTAGCCGCCCCAGATGCCGCAGACATCCAGGCAGGGCCGGATGCCGATGCGCTCCAGCGTCGTGTAGCCCTCCTCGCCGCGCACAGCCCGGATGCCGATGGAATCCTGGAATTCCTGCAGCTCGAAAGGTGCCCGGGCCAGCTGCGCCCGGTCTTCGGCAGACAGTTCGACCACATCGTCGTAGAAGCCCGGGACCGTCACCCGCCCGTCTTTGTCGATGAGCCCCGAAATCAGGTCGCAGAGCGTTTGGATCGGATTCGCGACCGCGCCGCCGTAGTGGCCGGAATGCAGATCCTTGTCGGGGCCGGTCAGGGTCACTTCCAGATAGGCCAGGCCGCGCATGCCGCAGTTGATGGACGGCATCTTCTCGGAAATCATCGTGGTGTCGGACACCAGAATCACATCCGCACTCAGCCATTCCCTGTGCTTGCGCACCCAGGAAGCCAGCGACGGGCTTCCGATCTCTTCCTCCCCTTCGAAGACGAACTTCACGTTGTGGCGCAGCCTGCCGCTGCGGACCAGATATTCAAAAGCCTTCAGGTGCATGAACAGCTGGCCCTTGTCGTCGTTGGCGCCGCGGGCGTAGATCGCGTCGCGGCCGGTCGGATCCTTCCGGATCTCCGGATCGAAGGGGGCGGAATGCCACTTTTCGAGGGGTTCAGCCGGCTGCACGTCGTAGTGCCCGTAAATCAGAATGGTCTTCCATGCCGGATTCACGATCTTCCGCGCGAAAACGACCGGGTTGTGTCCGCTGACCGGATAGACGCCCGCCTCGTCGGCTCCGGCCTCCAGCAGCAGTTCCTTCAGCCGCTCCGCGCACCGCAGGATGTCCGGTTTGTTTTCCTTTTTCGCACTCACGGAAGGAATCCGCAGCAGGGAGAAGAGTTCGTCGAAGAACCGCTCCTTGTTCTCTTGAATATATTGTTTCATTCTATTTTGATTTACAGGCAGTTCTCAAGTTTTTCACGGGCATATTCCAGTGTGACCGTGAAGGTCTTGCGCCGGGAAGACGGGGCGTCGTACATGGCGTCGTCGAAGATCTGCTCGCAGATGGAACGCAGTCCGCGGGCGCCGAGCTTGTTCTTGATGGCCGTGTCCACGATCAGTTCCTTCACCCCGTCCGCGATGGCCAGCTTGATGCCGTCCATCTCGAACAACTTTTCATATTGCTTGAGCACCGCGTTCTTCGGTTCGGTCAGGATCTGCAGCAAAGCATGCCGGTCCAACGCTTCCAGATAGGTGATGACGGGCAGCCGGCCGATGATCTCGGGGATGAGCCCGTAGGCCCGCATGTCCTGCGCATCGACGTATTTCAGCAGATTCTGCTTGTCGATCTTGCGCTGCTTGGACGCACCGAAGCCGATCACCTGGGTGTTCAGCCGCTGGGCGATCCGTCGTTCGATGCCCTCGAACGCTCCCCCGCAGATGAACAGGATGTTCTGTGTGTTGACGTGGATGAACTCCTGCTCGGGATGCTTGCGGCCGCCCTGCGGCGGCACATTGATCACGTTGCCTTCCAGGAGCTTCAGCATCGCCTGCTGCACCCCCTCGCCGGACACGTCCCGGGTGATGGACGGATTGTCGCTCTTGCGCGCGATCTTGTCGATCTCGTCGATGA
>CABTXO010000050.1 GCA_902488725.1 uncultured Bacteroidales bacterium | reverse complement strand
GAAGTTCTGCACGCTGACCTGCCGGAAGTTGGGCATTCCGGAAGACGTGAGCCTCAACACCCTGATGGTCGACGGGACCGGCATGTGCGGCGCCTGCCGCGTGACGGTGGCCGGACGGACGCGCTTCGCCTGCGTGGACGGGCCGGAATTCGATGGCTACGAAGTGGATTTCGACGAGGCGATGCGGCGGCTCGGGCAGTACAGGGCCGAGGAGCAGAGCGAACAGCACAAGTGCAAGATCAGATAGGAAGATACCATGGCGAACAGAATACCCAGAGTGCCGGTCCGGGAGCAGGATCCCCAGGTGCGCGCGCACAATTTTGAAGAAGTCAGCTACGGCTACAACCTGGAGGAGGCGCAGCGGGAGGCATCGCGCTGCCTGCACTGCAGGAACCCGCGCTGCGTGCCCGCCTGTCCGGTCGGGATCAAGATTCCCGACTTCATCGCAAAGGTGGTTGAAGGGGACATCGCGGGGGCCACAGGCATCATCGCGGAGGACTCTTCCCTGCCGGCCGTCTGCGGGCGCGTCTGTCCGCAGGAGACCCAGTGCGAGGGCAGCTGCATCCTCGGGATCAAGGGCGAACCGGTCGCCATCGGCAAGCTCGAGCGCTTCGTCGCCGATCACTCGGGGGCTACAGGGGGTGAAAGGGCAGTATCACGACCTTCCGGCCGGAAGGTCGCCGTTATCGGTTCGGGGCCTTCGGGGCTTGCCTGTGCCTCCGACCTGGCGAAGCTGGGCTATGAAGTTACCATCTTCGAAGCCCTGCACAAGCCCGGCGGCGTGCTGGAATACGGCATCCCGGAGTTTCGCCTCCCGAAAGAGACCGTTCTCAAGCGCGAAATTGACGCCGTGCGCGCCCTCGGCGTGAAAATCGAACCCGACGTCATCGTCGGCCGCACCGTCACCATCGACGCGCTGATGGAAGAAGAAGGCTTCGAGGCCGTCTTCGTCGGCACCGGCGCGGGACTCCCGCGATTCATGAATATTCCCGGAGAAAACCTCAACGGCGTGTTCTCCGCCAACGAGTTCCTCACCCGCAACAATCTGATGAAGGCCTGGCGCGAAGACTATGACACCCCGATCCATGCCGGCAAGTCCGTCTGCGTGGTGGGCGGCGGCAACGTCGCGATGGACGCGGCGCGTACGGCCCTGCGCCTCGGCGCGGACGTGACCGTCGTGTACCGCCGCACCGAAGTCGAACTGCCCGCGCGCCGGGAAGAAGTCCATCACGCGAAAGAAGAAGGGATCCGCTTCCAGTTTCTGGCCAATCCGGTCGAAGTGCTCGGCGACGAGAAAGGCTGGGTGCGCGCCCTGCGCTGCATCCGGATGGAGCTCGGCGACCCCGACGAAAGCGGCCGCCGCTCCCCCGTTCCCATCCCGGGCTCGGAATTCGAAATCCCGACCGAGACCGTCATCATGGCCTTGGGTACTTCTCCCAATCCATTGATTGCCAACACGACGAAAGGACTGGAAGCGAACCGCCGCGGCTGCCTTGTCGCAGATGAAGACGGCCGGACTACCCGTCACTGCATCTTCGCCGGCGGAGATGCAGTGACGGGCGCTGCCACCGTGATTCTGGCGATGGGCGCCGGCCGCAAAGCCGCCGCCGCCATCGACACCTATCTCAAAAGCAAGTAAGCCATGTTGCTGCTCGTCCTCGCCGCAGTCGCTCCCGCCCTGATCCTGCTCTGGTACGTGTATCACAAGGACACCGAACCGGAACCGCCCCGGATGGTCGCCAAAGGCTTTTTCATGGGCGGTCTCGCCACTTTCGCCTCCACCCTGATTTCAGTTCCCCTGCTCGGAGCGGGCTTGATCACCCGCGAACCGGCGAACCTGGTGGAAGGGGTCAGGCTGGCCTTCCTGGGCGCGGCGATTCCGGAAGAATGCGCCAAACTCCTGATGCTCTGGCTGCTGCTCCGGCGCAATCCCTGCTTCGACGAGCGCTTCGACGGCATCGTCTACGCCGCATCGGTCGGCCTGGGCTTCGCCGCCTTCGAGAATCTGCTGTATGTGGTGTCCGCCGGCGCCGGCTGGTTCGACGTGGCCGTGACGCGCGCCTTCTACGCGGTCCCCGGCCATTTCGGATTCGCCGTCGCGATGGGCTACTACTACTCCCTGTACCATTTCAAGGGTGAACGGGCCCCCTACGGCACAAGATGGAAGATCCTGCTGGTACCGATCCTGCTGCACGGACTCTACGACACCCTCTGCTTCGCAGTCCACCTCACGCCCGCCATCGCCGGACTGCTGTCCCTCGGCCTGACCGTGTTCTGCCTCTTCCTCTTCAAACACACCCGCAGACGGATCCTGTACGAAGCGCGGCGGAATGAATATGTCGGCTCGGCCGAACAGGTCCGCGCCCACGGCTATGACGTGACACGCGACTGGACGGGCCGTCCTGAAGACCAATCCCATTCATGATGCGCAGAAAATTCGTCCTGTTCCCGATTCTGCTGGCCTGGCTGATGAGCGCCCTGCCGTCGCTGGTGCCGCACCACCATCATCAGGCCATGATCTGCACCGTCGTGGAACTGTGCAGGCAGGACGGACAGGCGGACGACCCGCACACGCGGCATGCGCACCACGAGAAAGACGAAGCCTTCTGCATCGCACATGAAGGCTACAAGCCCTCGGAGACGGTGACGGTCGACGGAGACGGATTGTACCCGGGCCCGGTGCGTTTCCAACCGGCTGCGGCAACGATGGGCACTCCGGTTTCCGGACGAACGGGAAGCCGTCTCCCCGGGACACGGGCGGCCGGGGATCCCCCTCCGCTCCCGATCCCGCCGCTGATGGCGGCAAGCGCTCCGCACGCTCCTCCCGTCCTCTTCTTCTGACGGATCCTCCCGACCGGACCGGATCCGCCCCGTTTCCGGAACCGGCCTGCCGGCCGATTCCTTCCCGAATGACAAGGATCCCGGAAGTGTCACAGCGCCTCCGGACAAAGAAAAAGAGAACATGAACAACAAAGCATTCCTATACCTGGCTGCACTTGCAACCCTGTTCTGCGCCTGCCGCAGACAAGCCGCTGACCATCCCGCCGCTTCCTCCGCAGAGGAGCAGCACGGCGCCGAGGAAATCGTGATCGAGGAAGAACGGCAAGCCGTCCTCGGAATCGAGACCGACACCCTGAGACCGGCGCCTTTCCATGAAATCATCCACACGAGCGGTCAACTGCTCTCCGCGACCGGAGACGAGGAAACCGTCGTGGCCAAGAGTGCCGGAATCGTCTGTCTGGCCAACCTGAGCGAAGGCTCCCCCATCGGCCGGGGAGACCGCATCGCGACCCTCGCCTCGAAGGACCTGGAGACCGGAGACCGGTTGTTTAAGGCCCGGAGCGAGTATGAAACCGCCCGGCGCGAATACGAGCGGGACAAGGAGCTGCTGAAGGACAACATCGTAAGCCAAAGCCACTATGACCAGAACAAGATGCTGTACGAACAGGCGAAGTCGACCTATGAGGCGCTTCTGCGGAACGGAGCATCCGAAAACGGTGTCGTGGTCGCCTCGCCCCTGTCAGGCTTCGTGAAAAGCCTGAACGTCAGCCAGGGCGCTTACGTGGAGATGGGACAGCCCATCGCGACCGTCAGCCGGAACCGGCGGCTGCGGCTGCGGGCAGACGTCTCGGAGAAATATTTCGACAGGCTGTCGCAGATCCGCGACGCTGCCTTCAAGACGGGCTACCGGGACGAGACCTTCCGCCTGCAAGATTTGAACGGCCGTCTGATCGGCTACGGGCAGGCCTCGGACGGAGATTTCTATATTCCCGTCACCTTCGAACTCGACAACCGGAAGAACCTGATTCCGGGGTCCTACGTGGAAATATTCCTGAAAACCACCGCCACCGCGGACGGCCTGTCGGTTCCGATCGGCGCCGTCGTGGAGGACCAGGGCCTCAATTATGTGTACGTGCAGCACGAGCCCGACGCTTTCCTGCGGAAAGAAGTCCGCATCGGCGCCTCGGACGGAACGCGCGTGCAGCTCCTGGAGGGCGTGCATGCGGGTGACGCCGTCGTGGTCAAAGGTGCCGTACAGGTGAAACTTGCCGCCGTGTCCGGCATTCCCGAAGGTCACGGCCATCAACACGAGTAACGCCATGCTGGATTCCATGATCCGGTTCTCGCTGAAGAACCGTACCGCCATCCTCGTGATGGCGCTGATCCTGCTGGCGGCAGGTTTGTACACCGCAGGAAACATGGAAGTGGACGTGTTTCCCGATCTGAACGCCCCCACGGTCGTGGTGATGACGGAAGCGGAAGGAATGGCACCGGAAGAGGTGGAAAGGCTGGTGACGTTCCCGATCGAAACCGCCGTCAACGGTGCCACGCATGTGCGGCGGGTGCGCAGTTCTTCCGCAACCGGCTTTTCGATCGTCTACATCGAATTCGACTGGGGAACCGACATCTACCGGGCGCGCCAGATCGTGTCGGAGAAATTGGCCATGCTGGGCGACCGGCTCCCCGAACAAGTCGGAACGCCGACCCTCGGCCCGCAGTCCTCGATCCTCGGCGAGTTGATGATCATAAGCCTGACGGCGGATTCCACGTCGATGCAGGATCTGCGGACGATGGCGGACTGGACCCTGCGGCCGCACCTGCTGTCAATCAGCGGTGTCGCCCAGGTCGCCGTGCTCGGCGGGGACATCAAGGAATACCAGATCCAGCTCGATCCGAATCGGATGCGCCACTTCGGCGTGACCCTGGACGAGGTGATGGAGTCCGTGAAGGGAATGAACCGGAATGCCTCCGGACGCACCCTCTATGAATATGGCAACGAATACATCATCCGGGGCCTGCTGTCCACGGACGATCTCGCCTCCCTCCGGAAGGCCGTCGTCAAGAACGCGCCGGACGGTCATCCGGTCATCCTCGAAGCGATCGCGGACGTGGCCGTCGGGGCGAAGTTCCCGAAACTCGGCACGGCGGCGAAAGACGGTCGTCCGGCCGTCCTGCTGACGGTCACCAAACAGCCGAACACGAGCACCCTCGCCCTGACGGACCGCATCGACGCATCCCTGTCCCGACTGGCCGAAACCCTTCCCCCGGACATCGTCGTCCGGACGGACACGTTCCGCCAGTCGACGTTCATCGACACCTCCATCCGGAACGTGGAGAAGGCGCTCTGGGAAGGCGGAATGTTCGTCGTTCTGGTGCTTTTCGTCTTCCTGATGAACTGGAGGACGACGCTGATCTCCCTGATCTCGATTCCGCTTTCGATCGTCATCACCCTGCTCACCCTCCGCTCCATGGGGATGACCCTCAACACGATGAGCCTGGGCGGAATCGCGATCGCAGTCGGATCGCTGGTCGATGACTCGATCGTGGACGTGGAGAATGTCTTCAAGCGACTGCACCAGAACCGGGACAAGCCGGAGGCCGAACGGGCCGGCATACTGGAAGTGGTGTACGAGGCCTCGCGGGAGGTCCGGATGCCGATGCTGAATTCCACCCTCATCATCATCGCGAGCTTCCTGCCGCTGTTCTTCCTGTCCGGAATGGAGGGGAGGATGCTTCGCCCGCTGGGCATCGCCTTCATCATCTCCCTCTTCGCATCCACGCTGGTCGCCCTGACCCTGACGCCCGTGCTGGGATCGTATCTGCTCGGGAGGGACAGGTCCGGGAAACAGCGGGAACCCGGCTGGGTGCAAGGAATGAAGCGGCTGTATGCGTATGCGCTGACCGGAGCCCTGGCGCATCGCAAGTGGCTGCTCGGCAGCGTGGGGGTGCTGCTCGCCGTTGCGGTCTTCCTGTTCTTCTCGCTGGGCAGGAGCTTTCTGCCGGCCTTCAACGAAGGCTCCTTCACCATCGCCGTCAGCACGATTCCGGGCATCTCCCTGGACGAGTCGGATGCCATCGGGCATCGGGCCGAAGAGATCCTCCTGGACATCCCCGAGATCAACACGGTGGGACGCAAGACCGGCCGCGCGGAACTGGACGAACATTCCTTCGGGGTGAACGTTTCGGAATTCGAGTGCCCGTTCACCCTCCAGAAGCGTTCGCGCGCGGCCTTGATGGCGGACATCCGCAGCAAACTGTCGATCCTTCCGGGGGTGAACATCGAGATCGGAGGGCCGATCGCCCACCGGATCGACGAGATGCTGTCCGGCACGAAATCGAACATCGCGATCAAGCTCTTCGGGACGGACCTCAACCGGATGTATTCCCTCGGCAAGCAGATCCAGACCGCGGTCCGCACCGTCCCGGGCATCACCGACATCAATCTGGAGCAGCAGGTGGAGCGGCCGGAACTGAAGATCGTGCCGAAGCGGGAGATGCTCGCCCGGTACGGGATTACCCTCCCCCAATTCGCGGAATTCATCAGCGTGATGCTCGGCGGCCGCGTCGTGTCGCAGGTCCAGGAAGGCAACCGGTCCTTCGATCTGACCCTGAAGGTCGGGGACCGCGACCGGTCCGACATTCAGCGCATCGGAGACCTGCCGGTGGACGTGCCCGCAGGGAATGTGCCGGGCCTGAAGGTTCCGCTCTCGTATCTGGCGGAGATCCGCTCGTCCGCAGGACCCGATGCCATCAGCCGGGAGAATGTCTCCCGCAAGCTGGTCATCTCCTGCAATGCGACCGGCGGGGAACTGTCCAAGACTGTCGCTGCGATCCAGGACCGCATCGACGACAATGTGACGCTCCCGGAAGGCTATCATCTCGAATACGGCGGACAGTTCGAAAGCGCGGAACGTGCCTCCCGAACCATCGCCCTGGTGAGCCTGTTCAGCATATTCCTGATTTTCCTGCTGCTGCTCGGCGAATTCAAGGACGCGACGCAGGCGCTTGTCATCCTGCTGAACCTTCCGCTGGCCCTGATCGGCGGTGTCATCGCCATTTCCTGCACGGACGGGATCCTGTCCATTCCCGCCATCATCGGATTCATCTCCCTGTTCGGCATCGCCACACGCAACGGCATGCTGCTCATCGACCGGTACAATGCCCTGCTTCCCGTCAGCCGTACCAGGGAAGAGGCGGTGCTGGCCGGGTCGCTCGACCGGCTGAATCCGATCCTCATGACGGCCGTGACTTCCGCGCTCGCCCTGCTGCCGCTGACACTCGGCGGGGACCTTCCGGGAAATGAAATCCAGTCGCCGATGGCGAAAGTGATCCTCGGAGGGCTTTTCACCTCCACGCTGCTGAACGGCTTCATCATACCGATCATGTATCTGGCAACCTTAAAGAAACACAACCATGAAACAAGTCCTTGCGACGCTTCTCCTGCTGGCCGTACTGACGCCGGCGGAAGCGCAATACAACATTGATGAACTCCTGCGCGAAATCGAGCGGAACAATCCCGCCCTGAAGAGTGCCAAAGCCGAGGCCGAGGCCGAGCGGCTTTCGGACCGCGCAGGCATCCTTCTCCCCGGCCCCGAAGTGGAATTCAACTACCTCCGGGGCGGGAATGACATCGGAAACCGGCACGACTTGCGGGTGACGCAGTCGTTCGATGTTCCGAGCCTGAGCGGGATGCGGAAGGAAATGCTCGGCCGGCAGAACGAACTGACCCGCATGCGCTATGCCGCGAGACGGGTGGACCTGCTGCTGGAGGCCAAGATGAACCTGATCGAACTCGCCTATCAACAGGAACTGACGGATGTGCTCCTGACGCACCTGGCACAGGCACGCATCCTGGTGGACGCCTTCGAGAAACGGCTGTCTACCGGGAAGGCGGGCATGCCGGACCTCAGCAAGGCGCGCATGCATCTGGCGATGGTCAAGGGACAAGTCGCCCGGGCCACGGTGGACCGCCAGGCCCTCCTGGATGCCCTGGCAAGCCTGAACGGTGGCATTCCCCTCCTGCCCGCCCCCGACACGCTGTCCGCGGAAACGTCTTCCGGTCGTCCGATGTTTCTTTTCCCGGACAATCTTCCCCCGGACTTCGGGACCTGGTATGCGGAACGGGCGGTCCACGCCCCCCTGATGGCCTGCTTGGACAGGCAGCTGCAGGTCGAAAGGCAGCAGCTGGCCATTGAAAAGACGGCGTGGCTGCCGGATCTGACGGTCGGCTACATGGAAGAAATCGGACAGTCCGACCGGTACCGGGGGCTGACTTCCGGTCTCACCATCCCGCTGTGGAGCAATGCAACGAAAATCCGCGCCTCCAAAGCGAAGATCACGGCGGCAGAACTGCAGAAGATCTCGGTGGAGCGGCAGTTCCACGACCGGCTTCTCAGCTTGTTCAACAGTGCGAAAACCTGGCGGGCAACCGCGGAGCGGCTCCACGCGTCCCTTGCGGCGAATGACAACCGGACCCTTCTGCTGGAAGCGGAGACCAGGGGGGAAATCTCCATGGTGGACTACCTGTACGAAACGGAAATGTACTATGATGCGCTGGAGCAGGCCCTTTCAGCCGACCGCGCCTATCGCCGCGCCCTCGCCGAGCTGACCGCCTTCGAACTGTAGGAAGCACGCGGAAGCAAGATCCTCGGTTCCCTGCATGTGTATTCGGACGAACTTGTCCTCCTCCAGACGTATCGGCTGGTCAAAGGGCAAGTCTGTCCGATCAATGACATAATCGCGCACTGCCGGGACCGGTGCCCCGAGGTTTGATCCGTGGAACTTTACATACCGATCTCAATCCACGGCTAAAGACGCCTTTTCTTTCCTATAAGGCGGCAATGCAGTCGATCTCTACGAGGGCGCCCTTCGGCAGGTCTTTCACCGCGAAGGCGCAGCGGGCCGGATAGGGCTCCTTGAAGAACTCGGCGTACACCGCATTCATGGCGGCGAAATCGTCCATGTCCGCCAGGAATACGGTGGTCTTCAGGACGTGGCACTTCCCTGCCTCGTCCAAAATTGCGAAAAGGTTCTTGAGGGACTGGCGGGTCTGTTCCCGGACGCCCCCCTCCGGGAACTTCCCGGTCGCGGGGTCGATCGGCAGCTGGCCGGACACGAACAAGAAGGAATGCATCTGCGTCGCCTGGCTGTACGGGCCGATCGCGGCGGGGGCGGTTTTTTTTTTTTTTT
>CABTXO010000049.1 GCA_902488725.1 uncultured Bacteroidales bacterium | reverse complement strand
TGCCTGGGGTACGACGTCAAGGCGCTCGACCGCGTCTATTTCGCGGGACTCACCAAGAAAGGGCTGAAGAAGGGCGAGTGGCGTCCGCTCAGCGAAGGCGAAGTCAACGTCCTCAAGATGGGGGCATATGTCTAGTGCTGCCGCACAGACAGAACATCGCGCTGGATTTGTCAACATCATCGGAAATCCGAATGTGGGCAAATCCACGCTGATGAATGCCCTGGTCGGGGAGAAGCTGTCCATCGTGACCGCCAAGGCCCAGACCACCCGGCACCGCATCATGGGCATCGTCAACACCGACGACTGCCAGATCGTATATTCCGACACCCCCGGCATGCTCAAACCGAACTACCGGCTGCAGGAGGACATGATGAATTTCGTGGACGCCGCCATCGGCGACGCGGACGTCATCCTGTACGTGACGGACGTCGTGGAAAAGGCGGACAAGAATGAGGAATACGTCCAGAAGCTGCAGCAGCTGGAATGTCCGGTCGTGGTGGCACTGAACAAGATCGACCTCAGCGACCAGCCCAAGGTGATGGAGAAGATCTCCTGGTGGCAGAACCTGCTGCCGCAGGCGACGGTCATCCCCGTCTCCGCCCAGGAGCGGTTCAATCTCGAAAGCGTGCTGGATGCCGTAGTCTCCAAGCTGCCGGTGTCCCCGCCCTGGTTCGACAAGGACCAGTTCACGGACCGGAACCTCCGGTTTTTCGCTTCGGAGATCATCCGCGAGAAGATCCTGGAAAACTACGGGCAGGAGATCCCCTACAGCTGCGAAGTGGTGATCGAGGCCTTCAAGGAGGGCAAGACCCGCTACGATATCAGCGCTGTGATCTACGTGCTGCGGGATTCCCAGAAGGGGATCCTCATCGGCAAGGGCGGTTCGGCCCTGAAGAAGGTCGGGACGCAGGCACGGCTGGACATGGAGGACTTCTTCCAGAAGAAGGTCTTCCTGCAGCTGTTCGTGAAGGTGGATCCGGACTGGCGGGAGAACCGCAGGGAACTCCGCAAGTTCGGGTACGAAGAATAGGCACGGAAATGTTCAAAAACAGCAAGAGAAGAGGAGAAAGACTATGACGGACGATTGGGACGAGATCCCTTCCGAGGAGCGGAACAAGGAAGACGACGAACTGAACGAAGAGCCCCTCGACGAGACGAAGACGAAACGCACCGGCAAATTCGACAAACTGCTGGACGGCGACAGCGGGAAGTACAAACTTTCCGGAATGTTCAAGAACTGGTTCTTGGACTATTCCTCCTATGTGATCCTGCAACGGGCCGTCCCGCACATCGTGGACGGGCTCAAACCGGTGCAGCGGCGGGTGCTGCATGCCATGTACAGGATGGACGACGGGAGCTACACGAAGGTGGCGAACATCGTCGGCCAGGCCATGCAGTACCACCCGCACGGGGACGCCTCGATCCTCGGCGCCCTGGTCCAGCTGGGCCAGAAAGGCCTGCTGATCGACTGCCAGGGAAACTGGGGGAACATTCTGACCGGCGACAGCAATGCGGCGCCCCGGTACATCGAGGCGCGGCTGAGCAAGTTCGCCAAGGAGGTCGTGTTCGACCCCAAGGTCACGAACTGGATGACATCCTACGACGGACGCAACCAGGAACCAGTCGAACTGCCCGTCCGCTTTCCGCTCCTCCTCGCCCAGGGCACCGAAGGAATCGCCGTCGGCATGGCCTCCAAGATCCTCCCGCACAATTTCAACGAACTGCTGGATGCCTCCGTCAACGTGCTGGAAGGCAAGGATTTCACGATCTATCCGGACTTCCCGACCGGCGGTTTCGCCGACTGCTCCAACTACAAGGACGGGGCGCGGGGCGGATCCGTGAAAGTGCGCGCCCGGATCGAGAAGATCGACAAGGGCACCGTCGCGATCACGGAAATCCCGTACGGGAAGACCTCGCACATGCTCATCGACTCGATCCTGAAGGCCAAGGACAAGGGCAAGATCAAGATCAAGAAGATCGAGGACATGACCACTGACAAGGTGGACATCCTGATCCACCTGCCCAACGATGTCTCCCCCGACAAGACCATCGACGCCCTCTACGCCTTCACGGACTGCGAGTGCAACATCGCCCCGAACGCCTGCGTGATCGTGGACAACAAGCCGCAGTTCCTCTCGGCCAAGGACATCCTCATCTACGACACGAACCACACCCGGGACCTGCTGCAGCGGGAGCTGGAAATCCGCCTGGCGGAGCTGGAGGACGAGTGGCACTACGATTCCCTGGAACGCATCTTCTTCGAGAACCGCCTCTACAAAATTCTGGAACAGGATCAGCGGACGTGGGAAAGCCAGCTGAAAGATGTGTTCAAGGCGATGAAGGCCTACCAGAACCTGCTCCGCCGTGAAATCGTGATGGAGGACATCCTCAAACTGGTGGAGAAGCCGGTCCGGAAGATATCCAAGTTCGACACCAAGGCGATGGACGAACGGATCGCCACGATTGAAGCGGAGATGGACCAAGTGCGCGACCACATCGACCACATCGTCGACTACACCATCACCTGGTTCAAGGGCCTGAAGGAGAAATACGGGAAGCCCTTCCCCCGTCTCACCGAAATCACGGCGTTCGAGAGCATCGCGGTCACCAAGGTCGTCAGCAACAACGCCAAACTCTACGCCAACCTCGCCGAAGGCTTCGTGGGCATCGGCATGAAGAAAGACGACGACGGGGAATATGTCTGCGACTGCTCCGACCTCTCGGAGATCATCGTCATCGCGAAGGACGGCAAGTACCGGATCACCAAGGTCACGGACAAGGCCTTCTTCTGGAAGGACCTGCTGTATGTCAATGTGTTCAACCGGGGTGACTCGCGCACCATCTACAACGTCATCTACCGGGACGGCAAGAGCGCGGTTTCCTACGCCAAGCGGTTCGCCATCACGTCGGTGACCCGCGACAAGGACTACGACATCACGACCGGGAGCGAAGGTTCCAGGATCCTCTGGTTTTCCGCCAACCACAACGGGGAAGCGGAGACTGTCCGGGTCTACCTGCGGCCCCGTCCGAAGCTGAAGAAGACACAACTTGAATATGACTTCTCGACCTTGCTGATCAAGGGACAGGGGGCCCGCGGCAATCAGGTCTCGAAAAATCCGATTTCCCGCATCCAACTCAAATCCAAGGGCATTTCCACGATCGGCGGCAAAGACATCTGGTACGATGCGGACATCCAGAAACTGAACGACGAAGAGCGGGGCATCTACCTGGGCGAATTCGCCGAGGGGGACAAGGTGCTCGCAATCTTCAAGAACGGCACTTTCTACACGACCTCCTTCGACGTCTCGAACCGTTACCAGGGCGAGGTGCTCAAGGTCGAGAAGTTCGACCCGGACAAGACCTACACCGCACTGTACTTCGACGGAAAGCTCAAAGACTTCTACATCAAGCGGTTCAGCTTCATTCCGAGCGACAACACGCCGATGCTGTTCATCGCCGAAGGCCAGAAATCCTATCTGGTGGCCCTCTCGGACGACAAGCATCCGCAGTTCCAGGTGACCTTCGGCAAGAAACACGAGCACCGGGATCCGGAGGTCTTCGATGCCGAGGCGTTCATCGCGAAGAAGGGCATTGCGGCGCACGGCAAGAAGTGCCATCCCTACGATGTCAAGAAGGTGAAGTTCGTGGAGCCGCTGCACAAGCCCGAGGACGACCTCGTGCCGGAAGAACCGGCTGTTCCGGCGGGACCTGACGTTCCGGAAGCACCCGCTGTTCCGGAAGCACCCGCGACTCCGGAAGCATCCGAGCCGGCACCCGGCAAGCCGAAACCGATCGACGCCGGCGAGATCCTGGACCAGACGGGCGGCAAGCTCCCGGACATCGAGGACCTGCCCGACATCGGAGACATCATCGAGCCCACCCTCTTCTAGCACACAATGATCATCAGTCTGACCGGTTTCATGGGCTGCGGCAAGAGCAGCGTCGGCCGCCAGTTGTCGACGCTGCTGCCGGCGACCTATCCGGAACGCGCCTTCCAGTTCGTCGACCTGGACGACCGCATCGTGCAGCGGGCGGGCATGACGGTTCCGGCCATCTTCGCCTCGCATGGCGAAGAGCATTTCCGGCTGCTGGAACACATCTGCCTGCAGCAGGTCACGGAATCTTTCCTCCGCCACCCGAAGACTCCGGACGGCAGGGAAAACTGTCTGATCCTGGCGCTGGGAGGCGGGACCATCCTGAACCCCGCCTGCTTCAAAAGGGTACACGAAAAAACCAGCTGCATCTACCTCCGCGCCTCCGTCGACACACTTCTGGATCACCTGGGAACGGCTGCTGCAGAACGTCCGATGCTGCGCGCAGGCATGACGGGCAGTTTCGACACCGCAACCCTTCGCGCCCGGATCACCTTCCTGCTGGCGGAACGCAGCGAGCGCTACGAATCCGTTTCCCGGCACATCGTCGATACCGACGGCAAAACTCCCGACCGAATCGCCCGCGAAATCAGTCTCTGGCTCTCCGATCTCCTCCACGGCTGGGTACAGTAGCCGTGGAGGGTAACCCACTGATTGATACACATTTTCGTAATATCACCTCCCCCCGGATCGCCAGAGGTGGATCTAAGCATCTCTCGTTCAATCAGCCGATCGGCCCCCACAGGGAATGTGCCTGCCTTGTTGCGGCGATGGGTAACAATCTGGTTATCAGATTCTTATATCTTCCCATATGCCTGAATGTCGGCATATGGAATCGTACATCGGACAGATAATTAGCCGATTACGCATCGCCGCCGCCCCGGCACGGCACTCACATTTCCGGCCCGGACGAGCGCTACGGCAGATTTCCGTAAATTTTGCTACTTTTGTTGCTGAAAAAACGACAGCGGCAGCGGGAAGATGAAGCAGGGCAACTGGAAAGGACATCTGGCGATCGGGATCGCCTACACGATCTTCGGGGTGAACTTGGTGACGACCAAGGACATTGCAAATTCGCATGCGGTGGCACCAATCGCGCTGTTCACCCTGCGCGCCATCGGGGCCACCGCCCTCTTCTGGCTCATCTCCCTCTTCACCCCGAAGGAAAAAGTGCCGCTCGCAGACATGGGCAAAATCGTGCTTGCCTCGATGTTGGGCCTCTTCATTCCGCAATTCACCTTTCTGAAGGCCGCCACCATGGCCACTCCGATCGACATCGGCGTGATGGGGACCCTCTCCCCGATCTTCACGATGTTCATCGCCTATTTCGCCCTCAAGGAACCCGTCACCGTCAAGAAAGTCGGCGGCGTCCTGCTCAGCCTCTGCGGTATCATATTCCTGATTTACAATTCAGCACAGGCCCAGAACGGCATCGATGCCACCACCCCGGCCGGCTATGCCCTGCTTCTCGCGAACGGGCTCAGCTTCTCCGCCTATCTGGGCATATTCCGACCCTTGATACAGAAATACAGCGTCGTCACCTTCATGAAGTGGACTTTCCTGTCCGCCCTGCTGATTTCTCTGCCGCTGTCCGCCGGAAAACTCCTCGCCACGGATTTCAGCGCGATCGCCCCGCAAGTCTGGCTGGAAATCGGTTTCCTGATTTTCTTCGCCACCTTCATCGCCTACTTCCTGATTCCGGTCGGACAGAAGTCGGTCCGGCCAACCATCGTCAGCATGTACACCTACCTGCAGCCCATCCTGGCGGCTGTCCTCAGCATCCAGGCCGGCATGGACACCCTGACCTGGCAGAAGGTCCTCGCCATCGGCGTCGTCTTCGCCGGCGTCGCCTTCGTCAACCGCAGCCGGGCCGCGCAGGCCTGAGCCGCCGGAGGCACCGCTTCAAAGGCCGAGCGGAACAAACGTCCTACAGGAACTCTTCGCGCTCCTTGATGTCCTTGATGCGGAGCTGGAGATTGGAATTGCCGCGGTAGTAGTTCTCCACGATGGAGTAGCAGATGTCGAAGGGATTGCCCGCCTTGATGTATCCAAAGAAGTCAGCCATGTTGAAGGCGATGGCGGGAACCTGGTGGAAGGGCTGGTTTTCGTCGATGAGGTCCAGCTTCATGTGCACCCCGCCGGCCCCCACCTTGCGGCCGTTGCCCCCGTCCGAGACATTCTCCGTCAGAAAGACCGGATTGCTGTTCCCGGGGCCGAAGGGCTGGAACTGTTTCAGGATCCGGAAAAATTTCGGGGTGATCTGTGCGAATTCCAGTTTCGCATCGATCTCCGTCACCGGCGTCAGCATCTCCTGCGTGATCTTTTCGGCGATGAATTTGTCGATCCGGCGCACGAATGCCTTGAGGTTGGACTCCTTCAGGGTCAGGCCGGCGGCATACACATGGCCGCCGAAATTCTCCAGCAGGTCCGCACAGCTCTCGATGGCCTCGTACAAGTCGAACCCCGCGACGGAACGGGCGGACCCCGTCACGAAACCGTTGGACTTGGTCAGCACGATGGTCGGCTTGTAGTAGGCCTCCACCAGACGGGACGCGACGATGCCCACGACCCCCTTGTTCCAGGTCGGATTGTACACGATGGCCGCATGCTCCGACGAAAGCGCCGTCCCCTTCTGGACCATCTGCAAAGCCTCCTGCGTAATCTCCCGGTCGATGCTCTTGCGCTCGTTGTTGTTGTCGTTGATCTGCACCCCGATGACATTGGCGGTCTTGTCGTCCGAAGCGGTCAGCAGTTCCACCGCCAGGCGCCCTGTCTCCATCCGGCCCGCCGCATTGATGCGCGGCCCGATTTTGAACACGATGTCGTCGATGGTCAAGTGGCCCGGTTCCAGTTTGGACAGCGTCACCATCGCCAGCAGCCCCTTCCGCGGATTCTCGTTCAACTGTTTCAGACCGAAATGCGCCAGCACCCGGTTCTCCCCCACCATCGTCACCAGGTCGGACGAGATGCTCACCACCAGCAGGTCCAGCAGCGGGACCAGCGTCTCGAAAGGAATGTGGTATTTCCGGGAATATGCCTGCACGAGCTTGAAGCCGACCCCGCAGCCCGAGAGGTCGTCGAACGGATAGTGGTCGTCCACCCGCTTCGGGTCCAGCACCGCCACCGCCGACGGCAGCGTTTCCTCCGGAAGGTGATGGTCGCAGATGATCATGTCGATCCCCTTGCCGGCCGCATATTCCACCTTCTCGTTCGCCTTGATGCCGCAGTCCAGGGTGATGATCAGGCCGAAACCATTGTCCGAAGCCCAGTCGATGCCCTTGTAGGAAACGCCGTAGCCCTCGTCATAGCGGTCCGGGATGTAAAAATCAACCCTCGAGGAGTACCTGCGCAGGAAGGAATACACGAGGGAGACGGCAGTCGTGCCGTCCACGTCGTAATCCCCGTACACGAGTATCTTCTCTTCGGAAGTGATGGCCTTCCGGACCCGCTCCACCGCCTTGTCCATGTCCTTCATCAGGAAGGGGTCATGCAGGTCCTCAAGACTGGGACGGAAAAACGAGCGCGCTTGTTCGAAGGACGCCACACCCCGCTCCACGAGCAGGTCGGCCAGCACCTTGTCGATCCCCAGCTCGACGGACAGACGCTCCACCTTTTCGGGATCGGCAGATGCTTTCAGAATCCATTTGCGCTCTTTTGCCATAGTACACAAAGATACGGATTTAATTTCAGAATGTAAATTAAAAACACTATTTTTGCATTTTGTCACCGCATGGTGGCTTTATCGCTGAGTACTAAAGGATTACTGATATATGACGAACACTGAACTCTCCGAGCAGGAGGTGATCCGCAGAGAATCCCTCGCAAAGCTGCGCGAACTGGGCATCGACCCCTACCCTGCAGCCCTCTATCCCGTCAACACATCCGCGCAGCGCATTGCGGACGAATATGACCCCGAAAAAGGCAACTGCGCGGACGTGTGCATCGCTGGCCGCCTGATGTCCCGCCGCATCATGGGCGCCGCTTCCTTCGGCGAACTCCAGGACGCGACCGGGCGTATTCAGATCTATGTCAAGCGCGACGAGATCTGCCCGGACGAGGACAAGACGATGTACAACACCGTCTGGAAGAAGCTGCTGGACATCGGCGACATCGTCGGCATCAAGGGCTTCGCCTTCATCACCCAGACCGGCCAGCTCAGCGTGCACGCCAAGGAAATCACGGTGCTCAGCAAATCCCTTCGCGTCCTCCCCATCGTGAAGGAAGCAGACGGCGTGGTGCACGACGCCATGACCGATCCCGAATTCCGCTACCGGCAGCGCTACGTGGACCTGATCGTCAATCCCCAGGTGAAAGACGTGTTCGTCCAGCGGGCGCAGATCATCGCGACCATGCGGGACTATTTCAACCAGGCCGGCTGCCTGGAGGTCGAGACCCCCATCCTGCAGTCCATTCCGGGCGGCGCCACGGCCCGTCCGTTCATCACCCATCACAACGCCCTGGACATCGACCTGTACATGCGGGTCGCCAACGAACTCTACCTCAAGCGCCTGATTGTCGGCGGCTACAACGGGGTCTATGAATTCGCCAAGGACTTCCGGAACGAAGGCATGGACAAGACCCACAACCCCGAATTCACCTGCATGGAGATCTACGTGGCCTACAAGGACTACCTCTGGCTGATGGAATTCGTGGAGAAGATGCTCGAAATCATCGCCCTGAAACTCCACGGCACCACCGTCGTGAACATCGACGGACACGAAGTGGACTTCAAGGCCCCCTACAAGCGCATCCCCATCCTGGACGCCATCCGGGAATATGCCGGCGTGGACATCGCGGGGATGGATGAGGCGCAACTGCGCGAGACCTGCACGAAACTGCACATCGAGACCGAACCGTCCATGGGCGCGGGCAAACTCATCGACGCTATCTTCGGGGAATATTGCGAGAAGCATTTCATCCAGCCGACCTACGTCATCGACTATCCGGTGTCGATGTCCCCGCTCACGAAGCGGCACCGCTCGCATCCGGAACTGACCGAGCGCTTCGAGCTCTTCGTCAACGGCAAGGAGCTGGCGAACGCCTATTCCGAGCTCAACGACCCGATCGCCCACCTGGACCGCTTCAAGGAGCCGGCGGCCCTCAAGAGCCACGGCGACGCCGAGGCCACGCTCATCGCCTAC
>CABTXO010000048.1 GCA_902488725.1 uncultured Bacteroidales bacterium | reverse complement strand
GGATGGCGATGTTCGGATTGGGTTGCGGCTCCAGCCTCCCGGGGGGGGGCGCGGGGACCAGTACCCGGTTCCTAGCGGGGTGGACGTAAGGAGGCCGTCTTCCGCCGGAGAAATCCAACCCGGGGTGGGGCACCCCCCGTTTCCGCTCCCCCCCCCGGAAGCCGGGCCCCCGCCCGGGGGCCCCCCGCCGGCAGGCTGGAGCCGCAACCCAATCCGAACATCGCCATCCAGGACCGGCTGGTTCCCGTTTCGGTGACCCGGAAGGGGGATGCCTACATCCTGGACATGGGACAGAACATGGTGGGGTGGCTGCAGGTGACGGCCAAGGGGCTCTCCAAGGGCGACACGCTCTCCCTGCGGTTCGCGGAGACCCTCAAGGCCGACGGCACCCTGTACATGGACAATCTGCGGGAGGCGAAGGTGACGGACAGTTATGTCGCCCGGGACGGTCGTCGCTTCACCTGGCATCCCTCCTTTGTCTACCACGGTTTCCGCTTCGTCGAAGTGAAGGGGTTGAAGCGGGCCCCCAAAGCCTCCGATTTCGAAGGACAGGTGCTCTATGACAAGATGGCGCTGACCGGCCGCTTCGAAACCTCTCATCCGGTTATCAACCAGGTGTACCGCAACGCATACTGGGGCATCCGGGGCAACTACCGCGGGATGCCGACCGACTGCCCGCAGCGCGACGAACGCATGGGCTGGTTCGGCGACCGCGCCACGGGCTGCTACGGTGAATCCTACCTGTTCGACAACCATGCCCTGTACGCCAAGTGGCTTCAGGACATCGAGGATTCGCAGAACCCGGACGGGCATCTGCCGGACGTGGCGCCCCGCTTCTGGAACATGGACAGCGACAACATGACCTGGCCCTCCGTCTTCATCACGGCCGCGGACATGGTCTGGCAGCGTTTCGGGGACACGGCTCCCGTCGTGAAGCACTATGCGGCGATGAAAAAATGGCTCGGCTACATGCGCGGGAAATACCTGAAGGACGGCATCATGACCAAAGACACTTATGGGGACTGGTGCATGCCGCCCGAATCGCTGGAACTGATCCACGCCCAGGATCCGGCCTTGAAGACGCCCGGCCCCGTGATTTCGACGGCTTTCTACTGGTATCTGCTCAACAAGATGAGCGCATTCGCTCCGGTCGCCGGCCATCCGGAGGATGCCGCGACCTTCCGCGCGCAGGCAGCGGAGACCAAGGCAGCCTTCAACCGGGACTTCTTCCATCCGGATCAAGGCTGCTACGCCAACAACACGGTGACGGCGAACCTGCTCGGTCTCTACCTGGGGCTGGTCCCCGAAGGACGGGAGCAGGACGTGTTCAAGCACATCGTAGACAAGACGGAAATCGACTGCGGCGGGCACGTCAGCACGGGCGTCATCGGCATCATGTTCCTGATGCGTGCCCTCACCGAATATGGCCGTCCGGACCTTGCGCTCAAGATCGCGACCAACGTCACCTACCCGAGCTGGGGCTACATGGCCGCCAACGGGGCGACGACGATCTGGGAACTGTGGAACGGCAACACGGCTGCGCCGAGCATGAATTCCGGCAACCATGTCATGCTGCTGGGCGACCTGTTGATCTGGGAATATGAGTACCTGGGCGGCATCCGTCCGCTGGAGCCGGGCTACCGGACCATCGGACTGAAGCCCTATCCCGTCGAAGGCCTGGACTGGGTGAACTGTTCCTACGACTCGGTCCATGGAAAAATCGTGAGCAACTGGAAGCTGCAGGACGGCGTCTTCGACTGGGAGGTCGAGGTCCCGTCCGGCACCACGGCCAAGGCCTGGATCCCCGCCAGGGACGGCACCCGCACCGAGCAGACCCTTGTCCCCGGCAAGCATCGCTTCACCGTGCACCTCCGGTAGCGAACGCTTCCGCCAACGCCAATGCGGGCGGCCCGGCCGGGCCGCCCGCATGTATGTTCACGTTTCTCCCGGAATGCGGCCTGGCTGCTATTTGCGGAAAGCGGTGAGGCCGGACTGGAGGAAGGCGACGAAGCCGTCGATGGAGAGGTTGTAGCCGCGGATCGGTACCATCTGGTTGCCGTCCGTGTCCAGCAGGGCATAGTTCGGCTGGGCGTTCACGCCGAAGCGCTGGCGCACGATGTACGAATTCACCCGTCCGAAATCCTTCAGCACCTTGCCGGTGTCCGTTGTCACCCAGCTGGCGGGATCGAGTTTGGTCTTGTCATCCGTGTAGAGGGCGACGATCACGTAGTCGTTCCGGAGGATCTCCAGCACGCTCGGGTCGCTCCAGACCCGCTGCTCCATCTCCCGGCAGTTGACGCACCCGTGCCCTGTGATGTCCACGAAGACCGGCTTTCCCTGTGCCTTCGCGGCCGCCAGTCCTTCTTCCAGCGTGAAATAGCCCGTCAGCCCGAGCGGCAAATGCAGGTCGAATTTCGCACCGGTGGCGGTCTGGCCGGCAGACTGTCGCGCAGGCACCCCGGCGGGCGCTTCGCCGCCCGGCCTGCCCAGCACGAAGTCCTGCGTCTCCATCGGCGGCAGGTAGCCGGAGAGGGCCTTCAGCGGTGCGCCCCACATGCCCGGGATCAGGTACACCACGAAAGTGAAGACTGCGATCACCAGGGAGAGCCGGAACACCGACAGGTGTTCGACTGGGGAGTCGTTCTTGAACCGGATCTTGCCCAGAAGGTACAGCCCGAGCAGGAAGAAGACCACGATCCAGATGGCCAGGTAGATCTCCCGGTCCAGCAGTCCCCAGTGATAGGTCTGGTCCGCAACGCTGAGGAACTTGAAGCCCAGTGCGACTTCGATGAAGCCCAGCACCACCTTCACGCTGTTCAGCCAGCTCCCGCTCTTGAGTTTGGTCAGCAGGGAAGGAAAGAGCGCGAGGATCGTGAACGGGAGGGCGAAGGCGACCGAAAAGGCCAGCATCGTGACCATCGGAGTCCAGAATTCTCCATGCGTGGACTTGATCAGCACGGAACCGACGATCGGACCCGTGCAGGAGAAGGACACCAGCACCAGCGTCAGCGCCATGAAGAAGATTCCCGACAAACCCTTCCGGTCGGAGTTCCGGTCGGTCTTGTTGGCCATCCAGGCAGGCAGTTCGATCTCGAACGCCCCGAAGAAGGACATGGCGAAGACCATGAACACGAGGAAGAAGACGAGGTTCGGGAGCCAATGCGTGGCCAGCCAGTTGAAGATGTCGGCCGTCACGGCATCCCCGCCGGCCAGCCAGGTGATGGCGATGATCAGCGAAATCGGAACCGTGTACAGCAACACGATGAACAAGCCGTACATGAAGGCCTTGAATCTGCCCTCGGCGGTGGACTTTGACTGCTTCATGAAGAAGGAGATCGTCATCGGGACCATCGGGAACACGCAGGGTGTCAACAGCATCGCGAAGCCCCAGAGGATCGCTTCGATGATCAGCGCCCAGAGGGAACCACCCGCTTTCTGCGACTCTTCCGTCAGCCCCTCGGGATCCTGGATGGAAGAACTGTGCGCCGAAGCTTCTTCCGGTGACAGTTCCTGCCGGACCGCGGCGGCATCCCCGACCGGGACCGAAAACTCCCAGTGCTCGGGCGGCTTGCACATGTTGTTGTCGCAGCCGCTCCAGGTCAGTTCTCCTTTCACGGTCGCGCCCTTTCCGGTCAGTTTGACTTTGTGGCCGACCTGGACTTCGTTGAAGAAGACCTTTTCCCCTTCAAAGTCGGTCGGGGTGGTCAACTGGTACAGTTTTCCGTCCGGCGACCAGCCGGCGCCGGTCTCGAACTCGACGGAAATGGGGTTGTACGGATGGTCGATCGGGTACGTGTGCCAGCCCGAAATGATCTTGCCGGTGAATATGATCTCATACTCATCGGCGTTCAACTGCTTGGCCGCGGCGGACCAGGTCGCCGTGGATTCCGGTGCCTGCGCAAAGCCTGCCCAGCTCCACAGCAGGGCGGCGAGCAGGGCGACATTCTGAAATATTCGTTTCATGTGAGCGGATTATTTTGCATAAGCCACCGAACGGGTCTCGCGGATGACCGTGATCTTGACCTGTCCGGGATAAGTCATTTCGTCCTGGATCTTCTGGGCAATGTCGGAAGAGAGCCGGTTGGCCTGGTCGTCGCTGACCTCCTCGGCTCCGACGATCACGCGCAGTTCCCGTCCGGCCTGGATGGCATAGCTCTTCGTGACACCCGGATAGGCGGCTGCCAGGTCTTCCATGCCCTTCAGCCGCTTGATGTAGGACTCGATCACCTCCCGCCGTGCGCCGGGCCGTGCGCCGGAGATGGCATCGCCGATCATGATGATGGGGGAGAGGAGGGATGTCATTTCAGTCTCTTCGTGGTGGGCGCCGATGGCGTTGCAGATCTCGGGTTTCTCCTTGTACTGCTCCGCCAGCCGCATGCCGAGGAGGGCGTGCGGAAGCTCGGGATCTTCGTCGGAAACCTTGCCGATGTCGTGCAGGAGGCCGGCGCGCTTCGCCAGCTTGGGATTCAGGCCCAGTTCGGAGGCCATCGTGGCGCAGATGTTGGCCACTTCACGCGAGTGCTGCAGCAGGTTCTGCCCGTAGGACGAGCGGTACTTCATGCGGCCGATCAGCCGTACGAGTTCGATGTTCAAACCATGGATGCCCAGATCGATGCAGGTCCGTTTGCCCGTCTCCAGGATCTCGTCGTCCAGCTGCCGCTGCACTTTGGCGACCACTTCCTCGATGCGGGCCGGATGGATCCGCCCGTCCACGACGAGCTGGTGGAGGGCCAGCCGCGCAACTTCGCGGCGGACCGGGTCGAAGGCGGACAGCAGGATGGCGTCCGGGGTGTCGTCCACCACGATCTCTACGCCGGTCGCGGCCTCAAGGGCGCGGATGTTGCGTCCCTCGCGGCCGATGATGCGGCCCTTGATCTCGTCGTTCTCGATCGGGAAGGTCGTCACGGCGTTCTCGATCGCCGTCTCCGTCGCCGTCCGCTGGATGGTCGTGATGACGATCTTCTTGGCTTCCTTCGTCGCGTTCAGCCGGGCCTCGTCGATCGTGTCGTTGATGTAGGCCTGGGCTTCGGTCCGGGCTTCTGCCTTCATGTTCTCCATCAGGATGCTCTTCGCGTCCGTCGCGCTCAGGCCCGCGATGGTCTCCAGCTGCTTGTTCGCCTGTTCGCGGAGCCTGTCATATTCCTCGGATTTGCGGGTAAAGGCCTCCTGCTGGGCCTGCAGGCTCGCTTTTGCATTGTCGGCATCGCGCAGTTTCCGCTGCAGGTCGGCGTTCTGCTGGTTCAGGAAATTCTCCCGCTGCTTGAGCTTGCTCTCAGCTTCGCGCAGCTGGTTGTTCTTCTCGTTGATGAGTTCCTCGTGCTGCGACTTGAGCTGCAGGAATTTCTCTTTCGCCTGGTGGATCTTGTCGTTCTTGATCCGTTCGGCTTCCAGCTCGGCCTTTGCCAGGATTTCTTCCTTCTGTCCTTTGAGCAACAATCTCCGGACAAGTATATACGCCACCAGGGCTATCGCCGCTCCCATGAGGGCGGCAATCAGGATCGGTACCAGATTCATTGTAAGGTATTATTGGTTTTTAAAGATTTCGGTTTCATATCTATAAAAAAAACGAGCGTCGTTTCCCTGGAAACAGCGCGATCGTCTTTAAAAACATGAAAAAGGCCGTCAGTCACTTGTCAGAAACCTTATAAAATAAGATTTGAGATCCGGTCCGGTTCAGAAATCCATCGTCGTGTCCGAAGACGCGATCCCCGAAGGTGACCTTGGCCCGTCTTCACCGGCTCGAGACTACTCGGTTCCGAAGAACTTGTTGATTTGAGCACGTGGGACCGACGGCCTATTTTTCAATGTTTTTCAGGTAGGATTCCAATTCCTCCTGCAGCTTTCCGGCTTCCTCTTTCGTCGTCGCCAGCTTCTTCTGGCAGACCAGTCTCGCGACGGTCTCGTTCAAGGCGACAAAGGAGAGTTTGTCCGAGAGGGACCGTTCGGGGAAACGGGCATCATAGGCCGCCAGCTTCTGGTTGATCGTCTCCGCCGCGACACGCATCAATTGTTCCATCTCAGGTTCCTTGACCTTGAGCGGATACGGAGTGCCTCCGATCTTCAACGTGATGCTCTGTCCCTGGTCCATAGGCTACTTCTCAAGCAATGAGATGCACTTGTCTATCTCTCGTATCAGTTTCTCAATTTTTTCCTTTGCCCCGGAACCGTTCCCGGAGGAGGTCCTGAAAGCTTCAGCGAGGTGGAGGTCGTCTATCTGCTGCTCCAACTCCGCAATCTGCTTCCGGCAGGCTTCGTGCTGCGTCCTGCTCTGTTCGAGTTCGGAAGCGAGCCTTGTCCGCTCCGCTTTTTCTCCCTCGTACAGGGCGATCAACTTTTCGATATTTGCCTTGATATCTTCAAGCATCTGCCAAGCGCGCAGTTTGTACCTGTCTTCCTGCAAAAGTAGGGAAATATTATGAATTTTACTAATTTTGTGCATGAAGAAATTCAAATTCGGATTGCTGCCCAGAATCCTGGTCGCAATCGCTCTGGGAATCCTTTTCGGGCTCTTTCTGCCCCGTTCGGCCGTGCGCGTGTCCGCGACCTTCAACAGCCTCTTCGGCAACTTCCTGCAGTTCCTCATTCCTCTTATCATCATCGGGCTCGTCACCCCCGCCATCGCCGACATCGGAAAGGGGGCCGGCAAGCTCCTGCTCATCACGGCCCTGATCGCCTACGGGGACACGGTTTTTGCCGGCCTGCTGTCCTACGGGACCAGCGCGACGGTCTTCCCCGGGCTCACCCGCGGGAGCCAGGCGCTGGATGCCGTCTCCGAATTCGAGAACATCGCTCCCTACTTCACGATCAACATCCCTCCGATGGTGGACGTGATGACCTCCCTGGTCTTCGCCTTCACCCTCGGGCTCGGCATGGCCTTCTTCGGATCCGAAACGCTCAAGAACGGCTTCGAGGAGTTCAAGGCCATCGTCGTGAAGACGATCGAGGTCGTGATCATTCCGCTCCTGCCCGTGTACATTTTCGGAATATTCCTGAGCATGGCCCACACCGGCCAGGCCTTCCATGTGCTGAAGGTGTTCATCTCGATCATCGGGGTGATCTTCCTGCTGCACATCTTCCTGCTGGTGCTGCAGTACTGCATTGCGGGTGCCGTCACCCGGAGGAATCCGTTCCGGCTGCTCGGCACGATGCTGCCGGCCTATTTCACCGCCCTGGGAACCTCCTCTTCGGCTGCCACCATCCCTGTCACCCTCGACCAGACCCGGAAGAACGGGGTGAGCGAGGAGATCGCCGGCTTCACGATTCCGCTCTGCGCCACGATCCATCTGTCGGGCAGCATGCTGAAGATCACGGCCTGCGCGGTGGCCTTGATGCTGATGGAGGGGATGCCGTTCGATTTCGGCATGTTCCTGGGCTTCATCCTGATGCTGGCCGTGATGATGGTCGCGGCCCCCGGCGTGCCCGGTGGGGCCATCATGGCTGCTTTGGGGGTCTTGTCCACGATGCTGGGCTTCGGGGAGCGGGAGCAGGCGCTGATGATCGCCCTCTACATCACGATGGACAATTTCGGCACGGCCTGCAACGTGACCGGAGACGGGGCGATCGCCCTGGTGATCGACCGTTTCTTCCGGAAAAAGTCCGGCCGGCCCGCCGAGGTGGAAGCGGTTTGACGTTTTTTATGTAAGTTTGCATCATGATGGAAGATTATGGGTTTCTGAGAGTCGCGGCCGCCGCGCCGCGCGTGAAAGTCGCCGACGTGGACTTCAATGCCGATGCGGTCTGCCGGCAGATAGCGGAAGCCGAGGCCCGGCAGGTCTCCCTGCTGGCCTTCCCGGAACTGGCCTTGACGGGATATTCCTGCGGCGACCTCTTTGCGCAGGAGCTCCTGCTGGAGGGGGCGGAGGCTGCGGTCGCGCGGATCGCCCGCTTCACCCGCGGGAAAGGCGTGACGGTGGTGGTCGGTGCTCCGGTCCGCTGCCGGGGGCGGCTGTACAACTGTGCCGTCGTGATCCGGAACGGCGGCGTCAAAGGGATCGTGCCGAAGATCCATCTTCCCGACTATGCTGAATTCTACGAGCGGCGCTGGTTCGCTTCCGGTGCCGACTTCCTGCATCCGGACGCACCTGCGCCCGGCCGTCTGACCGACGACGGCAGGAACTGCTTCCGGGAAGGGTTCGACGCCTGCATCACCTATGCAGGCGGCCGCTGCAACCTCTCCCCGAACTTGCTCTTCCGGATCGGCCGCGCCACCGTCGGCATCGAGATCTGCGAAGACCTGTGGACGCCCGTCCCGCCCTCGTCGTACCTTGCCCTGGCGGGAGCCGAGGTGATCGTGAATATTTCCGCGTCCAGCGAAGTGCTCATGAAGCACCTGTACCGCAAGGATCTGGTGGCCAACCAGAGTGCCCGTACGGTTTCCGGCTATGTCTACTGCTCCTGCGGCTACGGAGAATCCACCCAGGACCTCGTGTTCGCCGGTTCGTCCCTCATCTGCGAGAACGGAACCACCCTCGCCGAGAACGAACGGTTCCGGCTGGAGGACAGCCTGCTGGTCGCGGACCTGGATGTCGAGAAACTGGACACGCTCCGCCGCAAGGAAAGTTCTTTCACGGGCTTTGCCCCGGACGGTACGCCTGCCGCGGACTATGCCTTGCGGTATGCCCGCTTCGACCTCGGCCCGGCCGTGGAGACCGACTATGCCGCACAGCTTTTCCGTCATGTGGAGCCCCATCCCTTCGTGCCCGGCGGCGATGCCGCCGAGATCGACCGGCGTGCCCGGGAGATCACCTCGATCCAGGTGCTGGGGCTGGCCTCCCGGCTCGAACACATCGGCTGCAGACGGGCCATCCTGGGAATCTCCGGCGGGCTGGACAGCACCCTGGCCCTGCTGATCACCGTGCTTGCCTTCGACAAACTGAAACTGCCGCGGGAGGGGATCCTCGGGGTCACGATGCCGGGCTTCGGAACTACGGACCGGACCCATGCAAACGCCGTGGACCTCATGCGGGCTCTGGGCGTGACCGCCCGGGAGATCTCCATCGTCCCGGCCGTGCAGCAGCACTTCGCCGACATCGGGCAGGATCCATCCGTCCACGACGTGACCTACGAGAATGCCCAGGCACG
>CABTXO010000047.1 GCA_902488725.1 uncultured Bacteroidales bacterium | reverse complement strand
CGGGCAGTGAGTTGCTGGGTCAGAAGATCGTGGGCGCTTTTCAGGAGAATCCGGATTGCAAGGCCGTGATCATGGAGAACCACGGGGTCGTCGTCTTCGGCTCCGACATCGCGGATGCCTACGGCCGCTTCGAATCGCTGGAATTTTGCGCCCGGACGCTATTGAATGCCCGTGCGTTGGGGACCCCGCGTCTGTTGACGGACGAACAGCTGCGCCTGCACCGGGCTGCGCTCGAGATCCCGGAGCGCGCCCTTGCTTCCGTGGAACATCCTTCCGCAGAACGTTCCCTCCGGACGGAACTCTGCGGACTTGTCCATCGGGCCTGTACCCAGGGTTTGATGGGAACTTCGTACGGCAGCGCCTCCGTGCGCTTGCAAGGGGATGATTTCCTGGTGACCCCGGAAGACCTGCCGCGCTGGAACCTGGAGCCGGAGGACATCGTGCAGGTCTGCGGCGGAAGGGCCGAACCCGGCAAACAGGCCTCTGCGGCACTGGCCCTCCATGCTGAAATCTACCGGCGGAATCCGAAGGTGAACAGCGTCATCCTCACCCTGACCCCTGCCCTGATGGCCTTCTGCACGACGGGAGCCGAGTTCGACGTGCGCACCATCCCGGAAAGCTGGATCTTCCTGCAGGACGTGCCCGTCTTCCCGCTCGTCGACAAGCGCAGCGATCTGGAAACCATTGCGGAAGCCCTCTTGAAAAGACCGTTCGTCATGGTGGAAAGCGACACCGTCGTGGTCACCGGAGACAAACTCATCAACACCTTCGACCGGCTGGAAGTGGCGGAGTTCTGCGCCCGTTCCCTGATCCTGGCAGCCCCTTCGGGCAAACTCAAGCCGATTACCGACACGCAGATCGACGAACTCCGGATCGCATTCCACATCGGCGAACCGTAAGTCGGATGCGACGATGCCCCCTGTCCCGGCCGGCGGCGAATCCGGACCTCGGGAATTATTCCTCGACTTCGAAATCCTCTTTTCCGACGCCGCAGAGAGGGCAGACCCAGTCCGCGGGGAGATCTTCAAAAGCGGTTCCGGCCGCGATGCCGTTGTCGGGATCGCCCACCTGGGGGTCATACTCGTAGCCACAGACTTTGCAGATGTACTTTTTCATGATCGTAAAAGGTTGAAAATGTTATTGCGCAAAGATAGTACAAATCCCGGTCCGAACCAACGTCTCCGGGATTTGTTTTGAATATTTCTAAATTTCCCCTCCTTGTCCTTTCTCCGGCGGATCCCCGGCGATGATCCGGGCATCCTCCGTTCTGTCGATTCCGATGCGGACGGCAAGCCGTTCGCGTCGTTTTGAAATGGCTGCCCGGTGCTTGATCACCCAATTTTCCGCATAGATGGCCACGCTGGAGAACACGTAGTAGACGACCGTCTGAATCGTCAGTGCGGCCAGCTGCTCCCGGGCTGTCGCGAGATCTCCGCCTGCCGTGCTGAGGTTGACGAATCCCTGAACCCCGAAAGTGGAAGGGAACAGGAAGGAGACCCATCTCCAGAACTTCGGCATCGCGAAGGTCGGCCAGATGCAGCCGGTCAGGAACAGGGCGATGGGGGACATGACCAGGAAGAGCAGGAACACGCTTTCGCGCCGCGTGACCAAGGTGCTCCAAGTCATGCTGAAGAAGACGCAGTCGGTCACGAAAAAACCGGTCAGGATGAGGATGTTCCAGAAGCTGCCCCGCTGCGGAATGCCGAAGATGGCGGGTACGATGAAGGCGATGTACATGCCGATGCCCATGTACAGCAGCCAGTATGCCCCTCCGCGGCCGAACAGGACCCGGCCGATACCGTTGCCCTCAAGCCGATCTTTCAGGGTGGCGAAACTCTTGTCCCGTTCCCGCGCTGTTCCGGCCAGCAGCGACATGCCGTAGAACATCGTTTGCTGGAGGATGATCAGCAGGATGGCAGAGATCAGGAAAATCCGGTAGTCGAAAGCTCGGTTGAAGGGATTGTTCTCCTCGTAGCCGAGCGGCTTGACGGTCTGGGATGCCTCCTGCTGCGTCATTCCGGCCTGTCCGCAACGTTCCAGCTGAATATGGCCGACTTCGTGAAGCATCACGAAGTCCGTTGCGATCAGCACGTTCTTGTAGTACAGGAAACTGCCCATGTCTGTGTACAGGGAAAGGGTCGCGGTTTCTTTCCGTGCCAGCTTGTCTCCGAAATCGGCGGGAAAGCGGAGAATGCCGTGGACCTTGCGTTCCTGCATCAGCCTTTCCGCTTCCGGCATATTCATGCATTTTCCGGCGATCCGGACTTCGCGCGTGGCATCCACTTCCCGGATGAACCGGCGGCTCTCGGGACAGTCTGCATCGTCTACGACTGCGACCGGGGTGTCCTCCAGGATTCCGTTCCGGTACACGAGGTTGTACAGGAGCGGGTAGCCCAGGCCGGCCACGAGGAAGATCAGCAGAACGCCCCCGTCGGTGAATATCTGGCGGAGCTCATGGGCCATGATGCCCATGAAATCCTTCCGCCAAGTCTTGAAATACGTGTTCTTCATGCCGGTCCTCCTAGTCTTTCGGATAGTTCTGGAATATGTACGCACGTTTCAGGCGGTACAGCACCGCGAGCGGAAGGAACAGGAAAAGGAGCAGATGCGCCGCTTCCTGCCACCAGCCGGCCATGCCGCTGCCGAAAAGGCTCTCCTGCACGAAGAAGAGGTAGTAGTGCCGGAGCGGGAAGACCGCCGCGAATCCTTGGATGAAAGGGGGCATCACTTCGACGGGGAGGGTGAAACCGGCCAGCGAGAAGCTCAGGACACTGTAGAGCGCCCCCAGAGACAGGGCGAGACGCGGAACCGGAAAGAGCCCGAGGATGAAGATGGCGACCGCTTCGCTGGACACCACCAGCAGGACGATGGCCAGGAACATGTTCCAGATGGAGCCTGCCAACGGATAACGCATCCAATGGTACAGCACGAGCACGAGCACCAGCCCCAGGGCCAAAAACAGAAGGGTCCAGACCAGCAGTTTCCCTGCCAATGCATTCAGGATGGAATCCCCCGCGGTCTTGAGCAGGTGCCGGGAGGTCCCGTACTTCAGCTCGGCACCGAGGGAATAGATCAGCACGATGATCACGATCATCTCCAGGATGCCGGGGAGGAAGATGTTGTTGAGGTAGAAGCCGTAATTGGTGTACACGTTCCCGATCTGGTGCGTGTCGATCTCGACCGGCTGGATCAGTCCCATGATCTGTGCGTCATCGTAGCCCCGCAGACGGTAGATCTTCCGTTGGACAGCACCGTTCGCCAGGTTGGCCATGGTCAGAATGTTCTTGTAGGCGAGCGCGCCGCCGATGAAGTACAGGCTGTTCAGGTAGAAGGTGATCCTGGGCTGCCGGGACGACTGCAGCGCATCGTTCATGCCTTCCGGCAGCACGACCACGGAGGTGATCTTGCCGCGTGTCATGTCCTCCCGGGCTGCGGCGAAGGTGTCATAGCGGACCACCTTGCCGAGTTGGGTCGCATCCAGCTGCCGTGCGAATTCCCGCGAGGTGGAGGAAAGGTCGCAGTCCACTACGCCGATCGGAAGGTCGTCGGGCAACCCTGCGCGGAAGAAGGTCAGGAAGAAGATGACGCTGAAGGCGAGCACCCCTACCGACCCGATCAGATAGAGGGGCCGTCGCCGGATGATCCGCATTTCGCGCCTGGCAACCGCGAACATGTCGTCCCGGAAGCTCATTTTTCCGCTCTCCCGCTTTCTGCCAACAGCACCGTCATGCCCGGCAGGATGCCGTCGGCCGGTGCGTCCGGAACCGCCCGGACTTCGAATGTCTTGGCATCATACATGCCGGTCTCGCGGGTGGCTTTCCAGGTGGCGTAGGATTCCCGGACTGCGATGTAGTTGACCGTCGCGGACACCTCCCGGTCATCCAGTGCGGGGACACGGAGGGTGATCCTGTCTCCCTGCCGCATGCCGTGCAGGTAGTCCTCCCGCACATTGAACGTAAACCAGATGTCGTTCAAATCGGTGACGCTTGCGACAGGGGAGCCGGCGCCTACCAGTTCACCGGCTTTCGGGAACACGCTGGAGACGATTCCGTCTGCGGGGGAAGTGAGGTACAGTTCGTCCCGATAAGCCTCGACTTCCATCACGGCCCCGTCGGCCTGCTGCACGAGGGCCGCCGCCGCAGCCTTGTCCTCGTCCCTGGCACCTGCGACGGCCAGGTCATACTGACTTTTCGCAGCGGCGGACTGTGCGACAGCCGCATCGTATTTCGCGCGGGTTTCGTCGTACTTCTGCGCCGCGATGACTTTCTGGTCGAAGAGTCTCCGGACCCGGTCCAGGGACTTCTTCATGACATCCTCCTGTACCCGCGCCTGCTGGTAGAGCTGGTAGGCTCCGGCGATCTGCTCCTGCCGGGCTCCGTTCACGGCCTTTCTGCGTTGGGCGGCAGCGGCGGCCTTTGCGGCACGCGCCTGGGCCAGTTTCGCACGGACCTCGGGGGAATCGATGAAGGCGATCGTGTCTCCTTTGTGGACCTGCTGCCCTTCCTTCACGTACAATTCTTCGATTCTTCCGGGCACTTTCCCGGAGATACGGTATTCGCTCGCTTCCGCTTCGCCCTGGATCACCAGCGGCTTCGGCTTCGAAACGAAGTAGCCGATGAGCGCGATGAGGAGGATCACCGCGACAAGCGCAACGATCCCGACCGTCAGGTTGTAACTTTTCTTCTGCTCTTTCATGATGGTATCTTGTTATTGTTCGTTCATTTGTGCGACAGGATTCCCTTCCGCCTTGTACAGGTTCGCGGCCAGCATCTGGAGCGCGATGCCGGCGTCGATATATTCCGCATGCGCCTGGAACCAGGCGGTCTGGGCTGCGAGGGCGGTGTTGGCATTGATCACTCCTTCCGCGAATCCGGCCGTCGCCGCCCGGAGATTCTCTTCCGCCGCGGCGAGGTTGCTCTCCGCCATCTCCAACTTTTCGGCCGCCTCGCGCTTCTGCCTGCGCAACTGGCTTACCTGCAGATTGATGAGATCTTTGGCATCTGCCAGCTGCAATTGCCGGAGGGTCGCTTCCGTCTCGGCTTTGCGTGTCTTCTGCAGGGCCTCGAACCCGTGGAACAGGGGAATGTTCACCGTTACGCCCGCATTGAACATCCCGTTCCATTCCTTCCGGAATCCGTTCTTCAGGCTGGGGTTCGTGACGAGGTAGTTCGCCGTAAGCGCTACTTTCGGGAGCATGTCGGCCCTGGCCACGGCCGCCTTCCCCCGGTAGATGCGGCTTGCAAGCTCCAGGCTTCGGGTTTCGGGCCGGTCGGCGTAGATTTCTTCGAGACTCTTCCCGGCTCCGAACTGCGGGGCGGGAATCTTCTCCAGCCCTTCGTCCGCGAGCACGATGTCCGTGTCCAGGGCAAGGCCTATCTGCTTGCAAAGCAGCATTTTGGCAAGAGAGAGTCCGTTCGTGGACCGGGTCAGCAGCATGTCGGCTTCGTTGGCCTTTACCTTGATCTGCAGGGCATCCGACTCCGTCGCGACCCCCTCCTGTACGGACAGGTCCACATCGTGCTCCATCCGATGCAGAAGGGTGGCGTAGGAATCAGCCAGTTTCCGCTTGTTCGCAAGGGAGACGATCTGCCAGTAGGACTGGTCGACCGCAACGAGCACTTCCCGGCACTGCCGGTCGTATTCCGTCTCCGACAACTGCTCCGCCAGTTTCGCGATCCGGTTCGCGGCGACGATCTTTCCGCCCATGAACACGGGCTGCTGCAAGGAGACCGCTCCCGCAAAAATGTTCTGCAGGTCCGGGTGGAAGGCATTGTCGATTTCGGTTCCCAGCGCATTGACCGCCTGGCTGATGTCGGTCTTCGACAGGGTTCCCAGAACGGTCTGCCACATCGGGCTTTGGAGGTATTCGGCGACCGCCTTCGGGTTGGCTGTCACGGCGGTCATCAGCTGCTGCGAGAAAGTACCGAACTGCTGTTGCAGGGAGGTCCCCATGTTCTGCAGTTTCGCGGAGGCCGCATCGCTGATCAGATTGATGTCCGCATTGTTGTAGAGGCAGGCCCCCGTCACGGACAGGTTCGGGAAGTAGTTGGCCATGGCTATCTTCCGGTCCGTCCCTGCCATCTCCACCTTCGTCCGGGCCTGCTCCAGCTGTTTGTCGTTCCGCATGGCCATCTGTCGGCATTCCTGCAGGGTGAGCATCCGCTGCGCATTTCCCAAAAGGGGAAACAACAGCATCCAGACAATTCCGGCGATTTTTGTGATGTTACGCTCCATATTCAAATACTACATATTGGAAATAAGCACCTTCCATTCTCGGAAAGCGATTTCCATCCCTGCAAATAAGTTGCCCGAAAGTGCAGGTCGTCGGTTTTATGATGGTGAAAAATTTGTCAATTGGTCGATTTTTTTATACTTTTATTGTCCAAAAACGTTAAAAAGATGAATGGGGAACCTTTGCTGAACATCGGATTGAACCAGGTCAGGAGCATGTTCTCGGACGAAATCGGATCCTGTCTCGGAGATGACTTTTTCGTACTGGACATCCGGTACGACGACAAGCTCGACTTCCTGAAATATCCCTGCCGCTACGACGGCTACACCGCCATTTTCTGTCTCTCCGGACGGCTGACGGTCGAAATCAACCTCAAGTCCTACGATCTCCACCCCCATTCGCTGCTGATCGGCACGCCGGGCAACATCCTGAAGGTGGAGAAACCGCCGCAGGAGGGACTGGACTCGCTCCGGTTCATCGTGGTGGCCCTGTCCAGCGACTATCTGTCCGGCATCAACCTGGATTTCGGGAAACTGTTCACCGGGCAGTTCGGGATTCTCGCGGATCCCTGCCTCCGGCTGGAGGGCCGGAATCTGCTTTTCTGCTCCCGCTACCTGGAACTCGTGGAGCAGATCCTGCACGAGGATTTCCCGAACCGACGCGAGGCGGTGGGCAGCTTGATCGCTTCGTTGTTCTATCTGCTGGACGGTGCCTGGAAGGATCAGGAACTCAGGAAGCCGGAATCCTCGGATGTCACCACCTCCCGGGTGAAATCGGTCTTCGAACAGTTCATGACCTTGGTGACGGAACACCACAATTCGCAGCACAGCGTAGCCTTCTATGCGGATCAGATCGGACTGACGCCCAAGTATCTGTCCAAACTGGTGCGGCAGGCGAGCGGGCGGACGGCTTCGGACTGGATCGATGCCTTCCTGATCCTGGAGGTGAAGAACCTGCTGAAATATTCCGACATCCCGATCAAGGAGATCGTCTTCAACTTGAAATTCTCCAATCAGTCGGTGTTCTGCAAGTTCTTCAAATCCCATGTCGGGATGACCCCGAAGGATTACCGGAACAGCTGACGGATTTACAAGCGTAACCTATCTGCCGCCTGACAGTAATAGTTTTGCGGAAAAATCGTTTTAAAAAATTAGGAAAAACCCTTGCGAATTCAAAAAAACGTAATACCTTTGCATCGGACGGACAAAAGTTCTTTTTGTTGTCCATTTGTTAAGTTCGTTTTATATACATCAGGCCGTCGCTTTGGGGAAAGCGTCGGCCTTTCATCTTTTGTCTTTATCTTCTGCCCGGTTCGGTGGCAGGGGAGAAATACTTGATCCGAAATACTTTTTCCCCGCTTGTTTCTTTATTTGGATATTTTCGTAAATTTGTAACGATATGGAACGCCCCACGGCAATTATCATTAATCTTAATAACAATATGGAAAAGAAAAAAGGAAATGTCCTTGCGATCGGGATCATGTTCTTCCTGTTCGCGATGATTTCGTTCGTGACCGGACTTCAGAACCCCTTCGGGGTGATCGTCAGGGCGCAGTTCAATGCGACGAACTTCATGTCTCAACTTGGCAACGCCGCCAACTTCATCGCCTATGCGTTCATGGGGTTGCCCGCCGGCATGATCCTGTCCAGGAAGGGCTACAAGTTCACGGCCCTGGCCGCTGTTGCAGTCGGTTTCATCGGAGTGGGGATTACCTTCCTCTCCGGCATCTTCGAGAGCTTTGCGGTGTACCTCCTCGGCGCATTCGTCTCAGGCTTCTCCATGTGCATGCTGAACACCGTGGTGAACCCGATGCTGAACACGCTCGGCGGCGGCGGAAACCGTGGCAACCAGCTGATCCAGTGGGGCGGTTCCTGCAATTCCCTGTTCGCTACGATCGTTCCGGTGCTGGTCGGCTATCTCATGGGAGATGCGGCCAGGGCGACCATTTCGGATGCCAATCCTGCCCTTTTCCTCGCAATGGGCATCTTCGTGCTGGCCTTCATCATCATTGCCTTCTCCTATATTCCCGAACCCGAGCTTGAAGCTGCAAAGTCCGGAGAAAAGCAGGCGGGCATGGGCGAAAACGTGAAGGGAGCCCTTTCTTTCCGTCATTTCGTCTTCGGTATCATCGCCATCTTCATCTATGTGGGCGTCGAGGTCGGCATTCCGAACTTCGTGAACCTCTACATGACCCAGGAGATCGGGACGGCTGCCGCCGTGGCGGGTTCGATCGTCGGCATGTACTGGCTGCTCATGCTCTGCGGCCGTCTGGTCGGAGCCACTGTGGGCGGAAAGGTCTCCAGCCGTGCCATGATCTCGGTCGTGGGCTCGCTGGCCGTGCTTTTCCTGCTGCTCGGCATCTTCCTGGGCAACTCTTCCACCGTGAAGTTCCCGGCCATCACCGCCCAGCTGAAGTTCTCGCTTGAGGCCATTCCGGTCGGCGTGATGTTCTTCGTGCTCTGCGGTCTCTGCACCTCCGTGATGTGGGGCGCCATCTTCAACATGGCGGTCGAAGGCCTCGGCAAGTACACGTCCATCGCTTCCGGTCTCTTCATGGTGATGGTCTGCGGCGGCGGCATCCTCCCGCTCATCCAGGGCGCGGTCGCCGACGGTGCCGGCTATCTCGTGAGCTACTGGGTGATCGTGATCGGTGTCCTGTACATCCTCTGGTATGCCCTGTTCGGTTCGAAAGTGAAACATGCGGAAAAAACCGCGTAAGCATATTCAAACAGAAGAAATGGAACAGAATCTAGTCATTGGAATCGACATCGGCGGCCAGACGACTAAATGCGGTGTCGTGGACGCGCGCGGAAGCGTGCTGGCGCAGACGGTCGTCCGCTCCGACACCTACACGGAAGTTGCTCCGTACATCGCCTCCGTGGCCGAGGCCCTCAAGAAGATCATCGCCGAGGCGCATGCCGAAGGTGCGATCCGCGGAATCGGAGTCGGCGCTCCCAACGCCAATTATTATACGGGT